>CAYXBB010000016.1:0-32591 GCA_964463285.1 uncultured Syntrophomonadaceae bacterium
GACATACCTCCTAAAAATCACCTTCCTGGTCCAGTCTAACATACAAGAAGCAAGAGACAAGAAGCAGGAGACAGGAAGCAAGAAACAAGAAACAAGAAACAAGAGACAGGAGACAGGAGACAAGAGACAAGAGACAAGAAGCAAGAAACGGGATACAAGAAGCAAGAAACAAGAAGCAGGAGACAAAAGACAGGCGACAGGAGACAAGAAACAAGAAACAAGAAACAAGAAACGGGATACAAGAAACAAGAAGCAAGAAGCAAGAAACAAGAAACAAGAGACAAAAGACAAGAAACGGGAAGCAGGAAAATCAACTGCACCCCTGGAGCCTGCGCTTCCCCTTATCAAATTCCTCAATCCCGCGGTTTACCGGGCCTGGCCCGAGTATTTAGACGACAGCTAAGATCCTTCCCCCATCGACTCTCTCTTTTATAAGGTCAGCATTCCTTTAAATCCCATAAAAGCCAGGGAAAGAATACCGGCAGTGATCAGCGTGATTGCCGAACCTCGCATCGGTCCGGGGGTATCGGCCAGTTCCAGCCTTTCTCGAATGCCGGACATGATCAGCAGGGCCAGGGTAAACCCTATGGAAGCGGCTATGGCAAATACCAGCGATTCTACCAGCGAAAATCCCTGCCTTACCGCCAGCAAGGTTACTGCCAGCACCGCACAATTGGTAGTAATCAAGGGGAGATAAATCCCCAATCCCTGATAAAGAGTAGGGCTGATCTTGCGCAAGATTGTTTCCACCATCTGTACCAGCCCGGCAATGATCAAAATAAAGGTAACCACCTGCAGGTACTGCAATCCGAAGGTGTCAAGGATATAGATCTGCACCAGCCAGGTAACCAGGGTGGAGATGGTCATCACAAAGATAACCGCCATCCCCATACCGGTAGCCGTCTCCATTTTCCGGGAGACCCCCAGAAACGGGCAGATCCCAAAAAACCGCTGCAGCACAAAATTCTCCACAAAGATATAAATAAAGATAATTGAAACCAGCTTTTCCATGGCTACCCTCCTACACTTTAGCCTAAACTATCATTCGATTCTGAGCCGCTTGTACGCTATATTGGTTAACGCCAGCAGCAGGCCCAGGATAATAAACGCTCCGGAAGGCGCTGCAAAGATTTGCATGGGTTGAAAACCGGCGCCAAACAGCTCGATCCCGAACCAGGATCCGCTGCCGACAATTTCCCGGATTGACGAAAGTATCAACAGAGCCAAGGTGAAACCCAGGCCCATTCCTAACCCGTCAAAGAAAGACCTGATCACCGGCCTTTTTCCGGCAAAGGCCTCCGCCCGCCCCAGGATTATACAGTTAACCACAATCAAGGGAACAAAAACCCCCAAGGCGCTGTACAGGCTCGGCTGAAACGCTTTCAAAAGCATATCGATCACGGTAACGAAGGTAGCTATTACTACAATGTAGCAGGGGATACGGATCCGTTCGGGGATATAACGGCGAAGACTTGAGATTACCACATTGGAACAAACCAGCACCGCGGTTGCCGACAGACCCATCCCCAGGCCGTTGACGGCCAGCGTGGTCACTGCCAGGGTAGGGCAACAACCCAGCAGTTGCCGGAATATCGGGTTTTCATTCAGGATCCCCCTTGAAAAATCCTGCAAATGAACACTGCTCACTTCTCTTCACCTCCGTTGCGGCTGATAGCCTCTTGCAGGGCGTTGCAGACCGCCTTGACAATACCCCGGGCACTTTCGGTAGCGCCGGTTTTTATATCCACCGCTTCCAGTCTTTGCAGATCAATTATCTGATGCCGCACCAGATCGAAGGACTCGGCAAAATAAGTAACCTCGTCACCATGTTCTACCAGGTTTATCTCCGTAATCTTTCCCTGCTCAACTACTATCTCAACCGTTAGCATAGACTGGTAACCTTCTGCCGAACCGCGATAGGTCCCGGCCGGCACTGCAGACAGGTCCACCATTTTCTCTTTGGCCCCGAAGAAATTTGAGCCGATGATCTCCATGGCCTCGCGCACCGAATTGATCATGGCGCTGGAGCTGATGGTAGCCCCGCTTACCGCATCTACATCCACCCCCGGCTGAAGGGGATCCTGAAAGCTTTTCCCTACCAACCGTTTTTGAAATTCGGGCTCTGCAATAACACTGCCTATTCCCTTAGTTTCAGTATGGGAGACAATTTTAACCCCGGCGATATGGCCATCCGCATCTACCGCCAGGTTATAAGTAATGGCGCCGTCGTATCCCTGAGTTTCAACCGTAGCCATAACCCCCAGCATCTCTTCCTGCCGGTCTTTAATAATGTCACAGCG
The DNA here is from genome assembly GCA_964463285.1 of uncultured Syntrophomonadaceae bacterium. Lineage (GTDB taxonomy): Bacteria > Bacillota > Dethiobacteria > DTU022 > DTU022 > JAAZLS01. The sequence goes on from CAYXBB010000016.1 coordinate 2,301, forward strand.
CATTTCTCCTATTTCCCTGGTCTCAAAACTAGCCAGGTCCGGATAGTACCCCTCCAGGGTTTGTCGGTATTCTTCCTCCTGCCGCTCGATTATTACCGGTTCGGTAACCGCGTTGGCGGCGGTCAATACCGCTGCTGAAACAACCCCTACTATAGTCATGGTTAACACCAGGCGCAGCAGATCACGCACCCCTGTTCACCTCCCCGAAAACCCTGGGTTTTGTAAAATTGTCGATCACCGGAGTTAAAGCGTTCATGATCAAAATGGCAAAGGTAACTCCTTCCGGGAAAGTCCCAAACAGCCGGACTATCATGGTAATCAAACCGCAGCCCACCCCAAAAACAAGTTTGCCGGCGGGAGTCACCGGCGAGGTGACCAGATCCGTAGCCATAAACAGCGCTCCCAGCAGCACTCCTCCCGCCAGCAGGTGAAACAGACCCGTGGTAAGATGTCCGTGATAAAAGCCTCCTCCCAGCAGAGCCCCCATAGCAAACACGATCCCTAAAAACCCCCCGGGAATTCTCCAGTCGATATGTTTCTTGGAGAACAGCCAGAAAGCCCCCAGCAATATGGCCAACGCCGATGTTTCCCCCAGGCAGCCGGCTACGTTGCCGGTAATCAGCTGAGACAAAGTAACCTCCAGCGCTTCCCCCTGGTTGGCCAAGGGGGTGGCACCGGTAACCGCCGCCAGATCGGCGCCAAATTTAAATAGCTTTGGTGCCGGCCAGATATTCCCTCCCATATAGCTACCCCAGGATACGAATAAAATAGCCCGCCCCACCAGGGCCGGATTAAAAATATTATAACCGATGCCCCCGTAAACCTGTTTGCCCACAATAATTGCCGCTACCGCCCCAATAACCGCCATCCACCAGGGGATGGTTGCCGGCAATATCATGGCCAGCAACAATCCGGTAACCGCAGCGCTTCCATCGCCAAAAATATTCCTGCTTTTCAACCAAATGGCTTCTGTCAGCATTGCCGAAAAAACTGTCACCAAGATGATCAATAAGGCCCGGTACCCGAACAGAAAAACCGACACCAGCGCTACCGGAAAAAGGGCTATTAACACATCCACCATAATACTTTGGGTGGATTCAATGGACCTTACATGCGGGGAAGAAGAAACCACCAGTTTTCTGTTCACCTTAAAACCCCCCTGTTACAAATAAAACGCTACTTCTGCTTCTGCCGCTGCATAACCTCGGCCTTGGCCAGGCGAATCCATTGAGTTAACGGGCGCCTGGCCGGACATATATAAGAACAGCAACCGCATTCAATACAATCTGCAGCATGATACTTTTCTGCACGTTCAAACAATTGATGCTCGGCAGCCTGGGCTAGAAATAGCGGCAACAAATTTACCGGGCAGGCATCCACACACTTGGCGCATTTAATGCAAGCGCTCGCCTCCTCCAACTCAAATTCCTCATCACTGAGTACGGTAATCCCGGAAGTGCCTTTAATAACCGGGATATTGGGGTGAGGCTGAGACAGGCCCATCATCGGTCCCCCGATAATTAGTTTGCAGGCGTCTTCCGTGGTTCCGCCGCAAAACTTCAGCACATCACTAACCAGGGTTCCGATCCGCACCAGCAGGTTGGCCGGGCGAGTTACCCCGCCCCCGGTAACCGTGATCACCCTTTCTACCAGCGGACGGCCTTCGGTTACCGCCCGGGTGATAGCCAGTGCCGTTCCCACATTGTGGTTAACCACCCCCACCTCCAAGGGCAACCCGCCGGCAGGGACCCGGCGCCGGGTAGTTACCTGGATCAACATCTTTTCAGCCCCCTGGGGGTACCTGGTATGCAGGGGAATCACTTCCAGCCCCGGTCGGTCCTTTATCTCCCGGTTCATTACCCGCAAGGCGTCAGTCTTGTTATCCTCAATACCGATAATGCCTCGTTTGGCCCCCAGCGCTTTTAACATTATCATTAGACCGGTAATAATCTGCCGGGGCTGTTCCAGCATCAGGCGGTGATCGGCCGTCAGGTAAGGTTCACATTCCGCGCCGTTTAAAATTACCGTATCGATGGGCTTGTCAAGCGGCGGAGTCAGCTTTACATGGGCCGGAAAGGCCGCCCCCCCCAGGCCTACAATTCCAGCTTCCCGGATTAAACGGCAGATTTCATCCGGGGCCAATTCTTTCCAATCGGCTCCCACCGGAGCAGGTTGTTCCCAGGCATCCTGCCCGTCTGATTCAATGGTAACCGATTCCACCATCTGCCCTAACGGATGCCCATAAAGGCCGATAGCGGTTACCTCCCCCGAAACCGTGGCATGTACCGGCGCGGATACAAAACCTTTGCTGTCACCAATTTTTTGACCTATCCGGACTTTGTCTCCCAGTTTTACCAGCGGTTCACAAGGGGCGCCAATATGCTGTTGCATGGGGATGATCACCTGTTTGGGCGGCTCCATCGGAGCAACCGCTAAAGAAGCAGTTAGCTCTTTAGAATATTCGGGATGAACGCCACCTTTAAACGTTGCGGTGCCCATTGTTAATCACCCCTTCAATTAGTGTTTCAGGATGCACAAACATGTAGTCTTTCTTCATTGTGTTGGGAAATCCCTTCTTCGGGAGGTTGCATATTCCTTAAATTTTAACGATTCAGCCTTTTATATATATGCCGGGCGGAGATTACCTAAGCCCGGAGTTTGCCGGCATCTTTGGCGGCGTCTACTACTAAGAAAAGACTGCTACAGATATGGCTATTATAACCCTTGAAAATAAATCAGGTAATGGAATTAATGAAAAGGCATATATTTAATACTAGCCTAAGTTCGGGAGGTTGCCGCTTCATGGGCCCCTTAAAAAGACTGTTAATCATTCTGGCTATAGGCGGTTTGTTGTGGGGATCGGTGACAGGTTGCTCAAATCAAGATCCCCGGCAAGAAGACCCGCCCCCCCAAGATCGGAGTGAGCAGGCCAAGGGAGATGAAAGAATGTATTTAACTTACCTTGGTCATTCTGCGTTTTTAATTAACAGTGACGGGTTGAAAATTTTAATAGATCCCTATAACCCCGAGCTGGGGTACGGAGAAATTAATCTGGAGGCAGATCTGGTAATAGTCAGCCATGAACACGAAGACCATAACCACTGCCCCGAGAATTGTGGACAGGTGCTGCGGGGGTTGACCGATTGCGGTGAATGGAATCGCCAGGATCTGGAATTTGAAGGCCTCCACATCTACAATGTGAACAGTTACCATGACGATCACGATGGTTCAAGGTTGGGCAAAAACAGCATATTTGTCCTGGAAATGCCCCGGTTGAGGATTGTGCATTTGGGGGATTTGGGGCACCGGTTAACCGAAAAACAAAGAGCCGGGATCGGCAGGGTGGATCTGTTGATGATTCCGGTAGGGGGCTATTATACCTTGCCTTTGAAAGAAGTGTTGACAGTTATTGAACATATCCTTCCCCGGGTAGTTATCCCGATGCATTTTTCCACTGCCCACCACTCCCATACCCCCATCGGCTCCGTGGAAGAGCTAATCTGCATGGATCTCCCCTACCAGGTAAAATTTAAAGACAGCCGGATTTGCCTGACTGATGAAGAGCTCCCCGATCCCGGTCAAACCGAAATCTGGGTAATGGAATACATGTTGCCGTCCGAATATCAAGATAAACCGGGTTGATAACAAAAGATGCGAAACGAGAATCGGGAGCGTTTCTGCCGTCACTCGCCCCGGTGACTCAAGTGTCCCCGGGCTTCGCTGACCGTATACAGGGAGCCCGCCACCAGCACCAGATCCATCTTCCCAGCCAGCTTCAGCGCCGCTTCCACCGCACCTTCCACGGTGCTCTCTATCTGTATCGGGCCGGTGTAATAAGCCGCAAGAGCCTTTGATGCAGCCAGTTCTTCCGGGGGGGCCGCCCGCTCGTAAGCCGGCCTGGTTAAAACCAGCCGGTAAGCCAGGGGCAAAATATTTCTGAACATCGCATCTTTGTCCTTATCCTTTAAAATCCCCAGAACCAAGATCAGACGGCGATAGCGGAAATGTTCAGTAATGGAGCGAGCCAGCTGTTCCATCGCCGCCGGGTTATGGGCGCCATCCAAAACCACCAGCGGGTTTTCCCTCATTACCTCCAGGCGACCCGGCCAAAAAGTATTTTTTAGTCCTGCGCGCAGTCCATCTTCTGTAAAAACAAACCCCTGCCGGGCTAAAAGTTCCAATCCCGCCAGCGCAGTGGAAGCGTTCACCACCTGGTGTTCTCCCCGCAAGGGGATGGTTAGGCTCCGGAGGTGCAGATCCAGGCCACGGTAACAAAACTGCTGCCCCAGAGGAATTAGTTTGCGCTCGGAGTAGCTAAAAGTTCCAGACCAGTTCGGCAACCCCTCTTCTTCCCCCCCGGCCGGAACCACCCGGTAAACGGGAGAGTGCCGCAAGCGACAGGTTTCAAGAATTATTTTCAAAACCACCGGATCGGTGGAGGCGGTAACTACCGGCACCCCCGGTTTTATTATCTGCACCTTCTCTTCGGTGATAGATTCCACGCTGTTGCCCAGCACCCAGGTATGTTCCAGTGAAACGTTGGTAATTATGCTTACCAAAGGAGTTATCACGTTGGTAGCATCCAGGCGTCCTCCCAGCCCTACCTCCAGCACCACCAGATCCGGGCGATGGCGGGCAAAATAAAGAAAAGCCAGGGCAGTAACCACCTCAAACTCGGTAGGCTGACCCAGCCGGGGATCTTCGGTGATCTGTTCAACTATGGGGCGCACCTGCTCCACCAGCTCCACTAACTCACAGGGAGATATATCCTGACCATCCACCGAGAACCGGTTGGTAAAAGAGACTATATACGGAGAGGTGTAGAGACCCGCCCGGTAACCTACAGTCTTAAGCACTGCGGCAACCATGGCCGCAGTGGAACCCTTTCCGTTGGTTCCCCCAATATGCAGGCAAGGTAAATCTTGATGGGGATTTCCCAGCCGGCCCAGCAATTCTTTTATACGCTCCAACCCCTGGTTCATCCCAAACCGGCCGGTACTGTGAATCCAATCCAGCGCCTTAAGATATGACTGGCTTGTAACCATTTGGTTCTAGGTCAGCTCCCGGATGCGTTGCTTTAATTTGCCCTGCCGGGAGGTTAGCTCCCGGTGACGGGTCTGTTCTTTTTCTACTATCTCCGGCGGGGCCTTCAGCAAAAATCCCCGGCTGGCTATCTTGCTGCCGGCCCGTTTGAGTTCTTTCTCTGCCTGTTGCAGTTCCTTTTGCAGGCGGGCCACCTCTGCCTCCAGGTCGATCACGCCCTTTAAGGGCAGGTAGATCTCAATCTCCCGACCGACCACCGCCGTCAACGCCTGGCGGGGTTTGGAACCGCCACAGTCAAAAGTCAGCGGTTCCACCAGGGCCAGCCTGGCCAGCAGGCGGATTTCCTGTTCCAGCACTGTCTTGATTTTTTCCCCGGTGACCCGCAACACCACTGGAGATCGCTTAGTGGGTGGAAGCTGCACCTGGCTGCGTAAATTACGGATCGCCCGGATTACCTCTTGTACCGTCTCCATTTCTGCCGCTTCTCGGGGAAACTCCAGCTCCGGATAAGACCGTGGCCAGGAGGAAACCGCCAGCGGTTTCCGAAGAGAACGGTCCGGCAGGTGGTGCCAGATTTCCTCAGAAATAAAGGGCATAAACGGATGTAGCATCCTTAAAACCCCATCTAACAAGTAAAGAAGTACACTCCTGGTTCGGCGGCGATCTCCGACAGTTACCTCTTCTACATCATCTTTTGCATAAAGATAGTGCTTGCTAAGCTCAACGTACCAGTCACAAAAATCGTTCCATAAAAATTCATATACCAGGCGGGCGGCCTCCCCCAGTTCATAATCTTGCAGCCGTTCCGTAACCCCGCGTACGGTCTCATTATAGCGGTGCAAAGCCCAGCGATCAGCCCGGTTTAGATCCGGGGGCAGATCTAAGGGGTTAAGTTCGGTAAAATCCGGGAAACCAGTTCCGGCAAGCCCGCCCCCCCCCTCCTTTTCCGGTGAAAGATTCATCAACACAAACCGGGAAGCATTCCAGATCTTGTTTGAAAAATTTCGTCCCGCCTCTACGTTCTCCTGGCGGAAACGCTGATCATGCCCGGGGGCCTGGCCGGTAACCAGGGTAAATCGCAGAGTATCTGCGCCAAAGTCCCGTATAACCTCCAGGGGATCGATACCGTTACCCAGGGACTTACTCATCTTCCGGCCCAGGTGATCGCGCACCAGCCCATTAATGTAGACCGTGTGAAAAGGGGTTTCCTGTAAAAATTCCAGGGACATGAAGATCATCCGGGCCACCCAGAAATAGATAATATCGTAGCCGGTTACCAGCACGCTGGTGGGAAAATACCGTTCGAGATCGGAGGCTTGATCCGGCCAGCCCAGGGTGGAAAAAGGCCACAGCGCCGAACTGAACCAGGTATCTAGAACATCCGGATCCCGGGTAAGTTCCTGCCCGCCGCAGGCCGGACAGGAGGAGGGGTCGCGGTAATCGACGATCGTCTCTCCGCAGGAACAGTACCAGGCCGGGATACGGTGCCCCCACCAGATCTGGCGGGAGATGCACCAATCGCGGACATTTTCCACCCAGTTAAGATAGGTCCGGGTAAAACGCTCCGGAACAAACCTTACCCGCCCCCTCTCCACCGCAGCGATCGCCGGAACGGCCAAAGGTTTCATCTTTACAAACCACTGCCTTGATACCAGCGGCTCTATATCGGTGGCACAGCGCTGGCACCGGCCCACCGCGTGCGTGTATTCGTCGATCTTTTCCACCAGCCCCTGGGCAGTCAGCTCTTCCAGCACCCGGCGACGGCACTCCCTGAGCTCCAGGCCGGTAAATTTTCCGGCGGAGGCAGTCATTTTACCATCCTTGCCGATCACCTGGATCGCCTCCAGATGATGCCGCTGACCGATTTCAAAATCATTGGGATCATGGCCGGGGGTGATTTTGACCGCTCCGGTGCCGAAAGAGGGATCTACGTAACTGTCGGCAATAACCGGAATCTCCCGGTTCATCAGCGGTAGTAGCACCCGTTTCCCCACCAGGTGGAGGTAACGCTTGTCCTCCGGGTTAACCGCTACCGCCGTATCCCCCAGCATGGTTTCAGGCCGGGTGGTGGCCACCGTAATTGAGCCTTCCTGCCCCACCAGAGGGTAACGGATAAAGGTCAGGGTAGAAGGTCTCTCTTCGTGCTCCACCTCAATGTCGGAGAGGGCGGTGCGGCATCGAGGACACCAGTTTATAAGGTAGTCTCCCCGGTAAATAAAACCTTTCCGGTAAAGATCTACAAACACCTTGCGCACCGCCCGGGAACAGCCCTCGTCCATGGTAAACCGCTCCCGGGTCCAGTCGCAGGAAACGCCTAATCGCTGCAGTTGTTCAGTGATCCGGGAATGGTAGATCTCTTTCCACTCCCATACTTTTTCCAGAAAAGACTCCCGTCCCAACTGTTGACGGGTTATTCCTTCTTTTAAAAGTTCTTCTTCCACCCGGATCTGAGTGGCAATACCGGCATGATCCGTTCCCGGAAGCCAAAGCGTATCATACCCCTGCATTCGGCGCCATCTAATAATGATATCCTGTATAGTACAGTTAAGGGCATGCCCCATATGCAAAGAGCCGGTAACATTGGGAGGGGGAATAACAATAGTAAACACGTCTTCCGGGCCTTTCCCCCGGGCCGTGAAACAGTCCTTCTTTAGCCAGAACCGATATTGCCGGCCCTCTACCGCCCCCGGATTATATGCAGGCGGCATCAAACAGTTATCCATTCCTTCACCCCTTGAACAGACAGCCGAAATCTTGCTAAGACCAAAGGTCTTCCTACGAGAATATATTATAATTTTATTTAATACAAGTCAATCAAGCCGGGGGACGTCCCTTTGATCCTCGTACAGGGTGCGGCCCAATTCCAGGGCCTGGAGGTTTAATCGCTCGCTTCCCTTTGGCGCCCTCTGCAAAATGCTATCCGTGAGTGCTTCATCTTTCACCAATCCGGCTGCAGCATTGATCATTCCCAGCGCTACTATGTTGGCCACCAGTCCCCGTCCCAGCCTGTTCCGGGAAGTTTCGGTGATCGGCAGGTGAATAACCCGATGCCGGCTGGAATAAGGGCCGTCCACAAAAGTAGAATCAACAATCACCAGTCCGCTGGGAGGCACGGTGGGCAGGTATTTGACATACGAGGCCTTACTCATGGATAGCAACACATCTGGGCGGGTAACCAGGGGGTAATCGATATTGTCGACATCGATGATAACCCCGGCCATGCTGGCTCCACCTCGCGCCTCCGGACCATAAGATTGAACTTGAACCACATTTTTACCGTCGTTAACCGCCGCTTCCGCCAGGATGATAGAGGCCAATATTAATCCCTGCCCTCCCGCTCCGGTTAACAGGATTTCCAGTCGGCTGCTCATTTTTAGTGAACACCCCTTGCAGCTTTTACAGTCTGTTCCGACAGCCAAAACCTGGCCGCCACAACCCTCCGACAACCCAATTTCTTTAGATTCTTTCTATGATCCCCCTGATAGTGCAGGGCCAACCGACTTGCCTCCATTTGACAGCTAACAGCGGGCAAACAAAATGCCTTTATTGTTTATACCGGTTTATCCTTCGGTAATATTCTTCAGTGAACTCAGGCTCCTGTTTGACATAGATCACGCCGGTTACAATTTTTCCCTCCCGCTCGGAAGAATCAGAAGATATAGCCCCCGGCAGTTTTTCATCCCCTGTTTCTTTGAAAAGAACTGATCTCGCTTTCAAAGAGCGCAGCATATCCACTGCGCTGCCCTCCTTATTCCTGCGCCCCATGGAGGTGGGGCAAACCGACAGGGCCTCCAACACCGAAAACCCCTTGTGTTCCGCCTGCCTGGCAATCAGGTCTTCTATTTGCCGGGGGTTGGCCGCCGTTCCTCGGGCCCCAAAGGTGGCTCCGGCAGCCCGGGCCAGCTCCAGCAGATCAAATGGACGCTCCAGGGTTCCTTCAGGGGCGGTGGCGGCTTTTTTTCCCTGTGGAGTGAGGGGGGAATGCTGCCCACCGGTCATCCCGTAAATATAATTGTTGATCACGATTGCCTTGAGATCTATATTTCTCCTGGCGGCATGGATAAAATGATTGCCCCCGATGGCGGTGCAGTCGCCATCTCCCATAATAACAAATATTTTCAGTTCCGGCCGGGCCAGCTTTAACCCGGTGGCATAGGCCAGCGCCCTCCCGTGGGTGGTATGAAAAGTATTAAAATTCAAATATCCGGTTGCCCGGGAGGAACAGCCGATACCCGACACCACCACTATATCCCGGTGTTCATAGGGAAGCCCCTCCATCGCCCGCACCAGGGCTGCGGTAATGATTCCGTTACCGCAGCCCGGGCACCAGATATGAGGTAGTTTTTTGGTCCGCAGGTATTCCCTTTTCCGGGCATTCAGGTCACCCATGGGGTCAGCTCCCTCATAATTTGCCCGGGGGTGATCATCTTTCCATCGTAGCGGTTAATCGGCACCACTTCCACCTGCCCACAGGCATGCTGCCTGACCTCTGCCACCAGCTGTCCCATATTAAGCTCCGGTACCAAAATAGCCTTTACCTGGCGGGAGAGTTTTTCCACCTCCCGCCCGGGAAAGGGCCAAATAGTCTGCAGGCTCAGCAACCCCACCGGCAGGCGATCCTTCCAGTAGGTCTGCCTTATCGCTTCCCGGGCCGAACGCACCGTACAGCCATAGGCAACCAGCACCACCTTGGGTTCCTTGTGGCCGTAATAACTCGTAAAGGTAATTTCATCCCGGTACTCTTCAAGTTTCGAATGCAGCCGTTCCAGAGAAGATTTGATCACCTCCGGTTTCGAGGAAGGAAACCCCATTTCATCGTGAAACAGCCCGGTAACATGATAATAATACCCCCTGCCAAAAGGAATCAAAGGGGTCAGCCCCTTGCGATCATAGGGCTTCCAGTCCTCCGGCAGGCGATCGCTGGATTTTTCGACCAGAAGTTTTCCAGCCTCCGGGATAAACACTTTTTCTCTCATATGGCCCACAATTTCATCCAGCAACAAGATAATCGGCTGGCGCAGCTTTTGACTCAAATTAACTGCGGCGATGGTTAGGAAAAAAGTTTCATAGACCGAAGAAGGGCAAAAAACAATAATGGGATGATCTCCGTGGGTTCCCCACCGGGCTTGCATCACATCTCCTTGAGAAGGAGCGGTGGGAACCCCGGTGCTGGGACCAAGGCGCTGAACATTGACTATCACGCAGGGGATCTCGGTCATTACCGCATACCCGATATTTTCCTGTTTCAGTGAAAAACCGGGGCCACTGGTAGCGGTAATCGCCCGCACCCCTCCCACCGAGGCCCCGATAACCGCCGCCATGCTGGCTATCTCATCCTCCATTTGTATAAAAACACCCCCTACCTCCGGAAGCCTTGCTGCCATATGCTCGGCTATTTCCGTGGAGGGGGTTATGGGATAGCCCGCAAAAAAGCGGACTCCGGCGGTAATAGCTCCTTCTGCGCAGGCCTCATTGCCCTGCATCAACCTGGGCTTAGCCCCTTTCATCAAGGCCACCTTCTTCCCTCAGCTCGATTGCAAAGTCCGGGCAATACATCTCGCATATACCGCATCCGGTACACCGGGCAGCGTTTAATTCTGCTTTGTTGGCACTATTGAGGGAAAGAGCCTCTTTGGGGCAGAAGGAGACGCAAATACCACATCCTTTACACCAGTCCTGTCTTATCTTTGGTAATCTTTTTGCAACATCCCTTGCTGTAGCCTTCACAAATTCCACCTCCGGCCTGGCGCTGTATCTATTTTATCATAATCTTCACCTCGCCGGAAGTAACCACGATATGCTTTCCCCACCGCCGAAACTACTAATCGTTATATACCCTTTTACCCAGTTTTACCAGGTTGTTTTACAAAACGGTTTAATCAGCCCCCTAATTCGTTAACTTCCTTTGAGATCGTTAATTATCGGCGATATTTACAGATAATTTATAGATATGTTTGTAGATATATTTACAGACAGCCGTTTGGAGGAACGCCTTCATTATTCCATCCTCGCAATGTATAATATTCATCCAGCATCTGTTCCAGATCTTTCAGGGATACGATATCTTCCCCCTCATTTATTGCTTCCCGGAAAAAGCGGGGGGGTAGCATATCATCGGCCCTGGTGATTCCTTCCCGCAGGTTAAACCACCTGGTAGCATCCTGAACCCTGGCTGCAATTTGGCGTAAACTACCTATACTGTGGCGTTCACCGGTAAGCAGATATATAACCTCGATCAGCTGTTCCCACTGGAACTGATCCCGGTAAAAACGGCAGAATATCAGGGTATCAAAAATGTTCAGACGATCTTCAAAATCTACAAACAGGCGAGCCTTATCGTCTATCTGGTTGCGGTCGATCATTCCGCTTAGCTCGGCTTTATAAAATGTAGATCGCAGGTGGCAGGCGCCCCGATCCGAGGTGGCATATGCCAGCGCCATCCCCTTCAAACAGCGTGGATCATATCCGGCAGGCTCCAATCCCTTAACATGAATGGCAAAATCCCCCAGATCCAGCTGCCGCGCAGCCTCCCGTATTCCATCGGCAAATATGGCTCCCTCACCCCGGCGCTCAATTACCGACTTTAAAAATTCGGCTATGGAATCCGGATCCCCGTATTTCGGAGCACCGGAAAGTCTGCCTTTAAGCCCGGCTTCAATCGCAAACGCTGCGATGTTGCCTGCAGAGATGGTATCAATCCCCTGCCGGTCGCAGAATTCATTCAGATAAACTATTTCAGCCATATCCGAAATACAGCACAAACCGCCGAAAGAATAGATAGTCTCGTATTCCGGCCCTTCAGTAACCAGGCCCTGATGCCTTCCTTTAATAACCCTGGTCAACTTGCCGCAAGAAAAGAAGCAGCGATAACAGGAACGGGATTTTACTTCAAATTCCTTCTGCATATAGTCGGCGCTAATTTTTTCCCAATCTTTCATCTTTCCTTCATGCCAGTAACGGGTAGGAAAAAATCCCACCGTATTGGCAGGTGTCACCAGGTTGGGAGTTCCCTTGGCGCGGTAGGCTATCGCATCCGGTTTGTTTTTACCTCCAGCTACAAGATCCCGGCACCATTTGGCCAGTTCATCAGGGCAAGCCACCGGAACTTTTTTATTCCCGCTAAACACAATCCCCTTTAAATTTTTTGAACCCATTACCGCTCCCAGGCCGGCCCTACCTGCACTGCGCCAGCGGTTATTTTTTATGCAAGCAAATCTTATCTGCTGTTCACCCGCCGGGCCGATTACTATCACCTGGGCACCCTTTATCCCTACCGCCTCCAGTATTGCCTTTTCTGCATCATAGGTTTCACGCCCCCACAGATCTGAAGCATCGTGAAAACTGACTCCTTCCGGTGATATATGGATAAAGCAAGGCTTGGTAGCCGCTCCCGAAACAACGATCGCATCATAGCCGGTTCGCTTCATCACCGGGGCCACATGGCCCCCACTGTAAGATTCGGCGTAAACACCGGTTTGAGGAGACTTGCTAAACACCCCATACCGTCCGGCTGGGGGCAAAGGGGTATCAGTAGCAGGCCCGGTAGCAAAGATTAGCTTGTTTTGCGGTGATAGCGGATTGATGCCGGGTTGAATCATTTTTAACATCAGGTAACTTCCCAATCCTTTTCCTCCAATATATTTTGCCTGAACTTCGGGTCCGATCTTTTTCTCGCTAATATTAGAACCGGTTAAATCTATTACTAGCACCTTCCCAAACATCGCCGCCATTGCCTCACTCCTTGCCCTCAATTTATCCGGCACTCAACCTGTAAAATCAGTAATGATAAAAAACCCTGGTTAAAACTAAAAGTTGCCAACATATGTAGCCACTATTTAAAGATTGAGTGCCGGCAGATCTGCCTTTATAATCCTTTCAAGGATTCCTCAATAACTTCCAGACCATAATTAAGTTGTTCATCTGTGATTACCACCGGCATCAACACGCGGACCACGTTGTTCAGGACCCCGCAGGTAATGACTAACACCCCTTTTTCATGACACCTTTTGGCTAAGGTTTTCACCTCTTCTACCGCCGGTTCCTTGGTAACGCGGTCTTTAACTAGCTCCAAAGCAATCATTGGGCCCAGGCCCCGGACATCGCCAATGATTTCGTATTTTTCCTTCATCTCTTCGAATCGCTTGCGGGCCTGATCCCCCACCCGGCGGGACTTCTGCCCCATGTTTTCCTCTTCCATAAGATCCATTACCGTGCAGGCCGCCACACAGGATAAGGGATTGCCGCTATAGGTGCCGCCGATTTCTCCGGGGCCGGTAGCCTCCATAATTTCCACTCGCCCGGTTACTGCGCTCAGCGGTAGCCCTGCAGCAAGAGATTTTGCGGTAGTGATCAGGTCGGGAACAATGCCAAAATGTTCGATTGCAAACCGGCTTCCGGTACGGTAAAACCCGGACTGAATTTCATCGGCAATCAGCAGCACCTCATGGCGGCGACAGATGTCCTGCAACACTTGAAAATATTCTTTAGGGGGAACAATAAAACCTCCCTCGCCCTGTACCGGTTCAGCAAGAACCGCTGCTACATTATCTGCAGGACACTCAATCTTAAAGAAATGTTCCAGATAGCGAGCACATTCGATGTTACAACCGGGGTAGGTCAGGCCAAACTTGCACCGGTAACAATAGGGCGAGGGAATTTTATAAATTTCGGGGGCAAACGGGCCAAATCCATACTTATAAGGGTGAACCTTGGAAGTCAAGGTCATGGCCAGCAAGGTGCGTCCGTGGAAAGCGTTTTCCAAGGCCACGATACCGGTCTTTTTTGTATATCGACGGGCAATCTTTACCACGTTTTCCACTGCTTCGGCACCTGAATTAAATAAAGCAGTTTTTTTGGGGCCGTCCCCCGGGGTCAGCTCATTCAAACGCCGGGCTACCCCTACATAAGGTTCATACATGGCCACCATAAAACAGGTATGCATGTATTTTCCAGCCTGTTCCTGAACCGCCTCCACTACCTTGGGATGGCAATGCCCAAAATTACAAACCCCGATACCCCCGGCAAGGTCAATAAATACATTGCCATCTACGTCTTTAATTAAAGCTCCGGAACCTTCCTCTACAAATACCGGTATAGTGTAGGATACACCTCGGGGAACATGTTGATCTTTCTCTTTCATTAACTCCTGTGAACGGGGGCCGGGAAAACCTTTACCACTCATCCCGAATTTCTCAATCATGATTGAAGACGCCTCCTTAAGGAATAATTATTTTTGGTCAATACCACCTTACAAAGCCCGGTTTTACTCGCGCCTGAAGAATTATTTACTCAATAGCCTAAAAATAGCATCTATTGATTCTATACTGCAAATACTATGCCACACTTGCGTAATTTCAGTATTTACCAAGGAAATTTTTGGGCCAGGAAAAAGTTGGAGAAAAGCCTTCCATTGCAGCCTAGTTGCCCTTTGAACCGCTGCAACCAAAAGTAATTAAAAATTAAGAAGGGGATTGCCGGAAAGAAATATGCAAAAACAATGCAGATTAGCATTAGATGGTGATGCCGATCTGCATTATAGGGCATTTCCTGGACATCTTTTAGATCTGTTAATACCTATTTTCTGGTTCTAAAGGCTTTTGTTTTCGTTTTAAAGAATATTTATGAAGCTTTCGCACCACTGTGGATTGGTTAACTCCTAACAGTTCAGCCATATGATAGGTGGAGGTGCACTGCTGTAGAGCTTTTCGAAGCATCTCCTTTTCCACCGCCTTAACCGCACTTTCCAGCGGTTGCAGCGGCAGATCCACGCTGAGGTGGGCCTGAAAATTCGGGGAATGTTCCTGAATATTTTCCGGTAAATGCAAGGCTTTGATTATGTCTTCGTCCACCACTATCACCATTCGCTCCACCAGGTTTTCCAGTTCCCGGACATTGCCGGGCCAACTGTAACCCTGCAGGTAAGTGAAAACCTCCGGATCAAATATCTTGGTTTTACGATGCTTGACAGTAAAATGTTTCAAAAAATACCGGGCCAGGGGTTCAATATCCTCCACCCGATTTCTTAAAGGTGGGATCTCCACCGGTATTACATTTAACCGAAAATAAAGATCCTCCCTGAACGCTCCCTCCTCTACCATTTTTTTAATATCCCGGTTGGTGGCCACCACAAATCGTATGTTGAGGCAGATCTCGCGGTTATCTCCCACCCGGCTAATAATGCCTTCCTGGATTACGTGCAGAAGTTTTACCTGAAGGTTAAAGGGCAGTTCGGTTATTTCGTCCAGAAACAAAGTCCCCCGATCAGCCAGCTCTACCTTGCCGGCCTTGCCCTCCTTCCGGGCGCCGGTAAACGCGCCCCTGGAATAACCGAAAAGTTCGCTTTCCAGAAGATTTTCAGGGATGGCCCCACAGTTGACCGTAATAAAAGGCTGGTCCTTTCGCGGACTGCAGGAATGGATATAGCGGGCGATAACCCCCTTGCCCACTCCCGATTCCCCGGTTAAAAGCACCGTGGAATCAACCGTAGCTACTTTTTCTACAGTCCTGATCATCTCTCGCATGGGTTGGCTGTAAATCAGGATCTCCTTACCGCCCGAATCACCCTGGCGTAACTCCAGAAGTTCCTGGTAGTAACGGTCTTTTAACAGTTCCGCCTCTTCCAGTTGCAGCTCCAGTTTTTTCAGGTGAGTGATATCCCGAGAGTTGACAATTATCCGGAAGATGCTGCCATCGGCATTGAATACCGGAGTACCGGTAACCAGCAATTTCTGTCCATCCCGTTGAGACTGAATTATCGTATGAGGGCGCTTATTTTGCATTATCAGCCTGGTAACCGAAGGGCTAAATACTTTTTGAGCCTCCAGATCAAAGGCCTTACGCCCCAGAATATCTCCTATTTTAACCCCGTAACTTTTTTCGAATACCGGGTTTGCTCGCAATATCGTGCCTTCTCCGCTAATCACCATTATTTCGTCCGAGGAAAAATTTATTATGGCATCAAGTTCTCGTTCCAATTCCAGGATCCGTTCCTTCAGCTTCTCAACCAGTTGGGCCGGTATCCTTAATTTACCCATTACCTGTCCTCCTTAAGGCAGCTTTTTCAGACCGGCCCTGTATATAATCACCGCTACCTGCATGGTTTTAACCACCCTGTTTCCGGCCGGCAATCCGTGAGCAATGATCATCCCTGTTTCACTTTTTTGGTGTGCCGGCCGGAATTGTGGGTAGCGATTACCATAAACCGCAATGTAACCAAATATTAATACTAGGGTAATATTGCTGTAATGTTGAGGCTTTATACTAAAGGGGAGTTGACCCCCTCTTTTATATATACTCCGTTAGGCGTGGCATCCGCCACGCCAGTTTTTTAATGGTTAATAGCTTGTCGGCATTGTAAACCTCATTACTAAAATTCAGGTTGACATTACTCCAACATTAAGTTTATTATATTCTAACAGAGTTTGCGAATTGGTGATAGCCTACGGTTTGCCCCAACATATTATGTGTCCGTCCAAGGAGGCGCGCGATATTCTGCACAGGGAAATAGTACTGGACGTTTTGCGAAAACAGAACCCTCAATTTGTATCCGGAGAAAGCCTCGCCTCCCGGATGGGAGTCACCAGGGCAGCGGTCTGGAAGATGGTACAGGCTCTCCGGCGGGAAGGTTTTTCGATTGAAGCCTGTACCAGAAAAGGCTACCGATTGTTGAAAGAACCCGACCGGCTGTTGAAAGACAAGCTGGTTAATCTAGGGCTTTGTTATTTTGATTCAGTGGAATCCACCAATCTGGTGGCCCGGGAAATGGCTGAACAGGGCTGTCCCGGCGGATCAGTAATTATTGCCGAAGAACAGTTGCTGGGCCGGGGTCGGCGCGGACGTTCCTGGAATTCCCCTCCCGGCAAAGGGCTCTGGTTTTCACTGCTGCTGCGACCGGAAAAACTCACCCCAGGGGATGCCTCCCCGGTAACCCTAGTTACAGCCGTGGCTCTGGCCCGTACCCTGCGGGCGGAGACCCGCCTGCCGGTAACCATTAAATGGCCCAACGACCTGATGATCCGGGAACAAAAAATTTGCGGAATTTTAACCGAAGTTAAAGGCGAACCGGATCACGTTGATTACCTGATCATCGGTACAGGTCTTAACGTTTTACAAGAAAAAACGGATTTCCCCCCGGATTTAAGGCACCCGGCATCTTCTCTTTATCTGGAAAGCGGCCGCCTAATAAACCGAACCTCACTTTTATTAAAACTGCTGGAACAGCTCACCTCATCCCTGAGGCTGTTTTTCCGGCAAGGATTTAACCCTTTTCGCGAGTCTTGGAAAGAGCTGAACTCCACCCTGAACCGCCCGGTTAGCCTGAGCTATCCCGGAGGCAACCTTAAAGGAAACGCCATAGATCTCGATTGCCGGGGGGCGCTGATCGTAGAAGATAGCGCAGGAAAACGCCACCGAGTTAATTTCGGGGAAATAGAAAGTCAAAATGATCACCCCGGGCCTCGTGAGTGATACCGGCCCGATTTCTAATTTATCTACTGAAACTGAAAGGAACAACAGACCATGAAAATAAAACAACTGGCCCGGATCGCCCTTTTCCCGGCACTTCTAGCCATTTTAGCCCAGGTAGCAATCCCCCTCCCCTTTACCCCGATCCCCCTGACCGGGCAGTTTATAGGGATATTTTTGGCCCCGGCTCTGTTGGGAACGCGGGGAGCCGTGCTGGCTGTCCTGGCCTATCTTCTGTTGGGAGCAGCCGGAGCACCGGTATTCTCCCTGGCCCGGGGTGGAGTGGGCATGATTCTCGGGCCTACCGGTGGTTACCTGCTGGGTTTCCTCCCCGGAGTTTACCTGGCGGGCAAGCTTCTTCAGCACCACTCCGCTCCGGGCATGCTGCGCACCTCGGTAGCCATGGGCATTTGTATGATCTGCACCTATCTGTTCGGCAGCCTGCAGCTTAAACTTATTATGGGATACACCCTGCCCCAGGCACTGCTGGTAGGAGTGCTGCCCTACCTTCCCCTGGATCTGGCCAAGATAGTTTTTACCGCGGCCTTGGGCCTCCGGCTCAGGGCCCGGTTACCGATTTTCGAATAAATAAGCAGGCGAGAGAATTGCAGCAATCAGGTCATAGCTATTGCTGGGCTATTCCCTACAATGTTAAATTTACGGTTTTTCTTGATCAAACCCGGATAACATCCGGCCTATCTCCGCCCATAACTTCTCTCTTCCGCTTCCCTTAAGTGCCGAGAAAGCTATCGGTGATTCCTCCGCCGACAGCCCAAGTTCACCGTGCAACATCTTAAGCCGGCTTGTTAACGCACCCCTGGAAAGCTTGTCGGCCTTGGTGGCCACCGTTAATTGCGGCACCCGGTAATAATTTAACCACTGTTTCATCAGCAGATCATCCTCGGTTGGGGGATGCCGGGCGTCTATCAGGTGCACACACCCGCACAGCATTCGCCGGGTTTGAAGGTAACCTTCGATTAACATCACCCAGTTGCGGCGAACAGATTTTGATACACTGGCATAACCGTAACCAGGCAAATCAACCAGATAAAAAGAACCGTTTACCAGGTAAAAAAATATACCCCTGGTTTTTCCAGGAGTAGAACTGGTCCGGGCCAGGTTTTTGCGCCCTAGAAGACAGTTGATAAGCGAAGATTTGCCGACATTTGAGCGCCCCAAAAAAGCAACTTCCGGCCGGTGATCGGCGGGAAAGTCCGCCTTTTTGAAAGCGCTGGCAACCAGCACCGCACCAGGGGACGGTTCTTTTGTGCGCGGTAATCCCGAAAATACGCTTTCAATTTCTTTCCCGGGCAAACATTTGCGGGGCAAGGAAATCACCTGGATCGACACAGAAGAACCGTCCCCTTGTGCGCGTAGTAGTCTCGGGCAACAGCTAGTGCTGCACTATAGCATCATCTAACTGTAGGCCGGCCTCCTCCTGTTTGAGAATACCCGGTGGCAGCCCCGGTTGTTTCTTTTTTCCTTTGATTATGGCCGACTCCAGCACCTGGTCCATATGCTCTACAAATATGAATTCCAGTTTACGCTTTACATTTTCCGGGATATCCCCAACATCCTTGCGGTTATCTACCGGTAACAGCACATTCTTGATTCCCGCCCGGTGAGCCGCCAGGACCTTTTCTTTGATCCCTCCCACCGGCAGAACCCTTCCACGCAGGGTAATCTCCCCGGTAAGAGTAGTATCCTTTCTTACCGGCCTTCGGGTTAGCGCCGAAGCCAAAGCAGCGGCAATAGTAATTCCCGCTGACGGGCCATCCTTGGGGATGGCCCCTTCCGGAACATGGATATGGATATCTATTCCCTCGTAAAAATTTTCCTTCAGGCCCAGCTCCTCAGCCCGGGAGCGAATATAACTTAACGCCGCCTGGGCCGATTCCTTCATTACCTCGCCCAGCTTGCCGGTCAGGATCATCTTCCCTCTACCCTTCATCAGGGTAACCTCGATCGCCAGCAGGTCGCCCCCCGCCTCCGTCCAGGCCAGCCCCGTAGCCACTCCCACCTCATCATCTTTTTCTGCCTGGCCGTAACGGTAGACCGGAACACCTAAATAGCCCGACAAACTTTTGCGGTTTATCCGGATTTTCTTTTGGCGATCTTCTACCACCTTCCGGGCAACCTTGCGGCAGATCCCGGCCAGGGAGCGCTCCAGATTCCGCACCCCCGCTTCCCGGGTATATTCCCGGATAATCCGGCGTACCGCTCCTTCCGAAAACTGAAGGTTGTTTACCGTTAATCCGTGCTCTTTAATCTGCTTGGGAATCAAGTGGCGCCTGGCGATCTCCACCTTCTCCTCTTCGGTGTAGCCGGCTATCCGGATTACCTCCATCCGATCCATTAATGGCTGGGGAATACTGTAGGAGGTGTTGGCGGTGGTGATAAACATCACCTGTGACAAATCAAAGGGCACTTCAATATAATGATCGCTAAAAGCGTGATTCTGCTCGGGATCAAGCACCTCCAACAAGGCGGAGGAGGGATCTCCTCTAAAATCCGTGGACATTTTGTCAATTTCGTCCATCAGGAACACCGGGTTCCTGGATTTGGCCTGGCGCATCCCCTGGATAACCCGCCCCGGCAAAGCACCTACGTAAGTTCGCCGATGCCCCCGGATTTCCGCCTCATCGCGCACCCCGCCTAGTGATATACGTACAAAATTACGTTCCAGGGCCCGGGCGATAGATTTGGCCAGCGAGGTTTTTCCCACTCCTGGAGGACCGATTAAGCAAAGGATGGGGCCTTTCAGCTTTTCCGCCAGCTGGCGAACAGCCAGATATTCTACAATCCTTTCCTTAACTTTTTGTAGCCCGTAGTGATCTTCATCCAAAATCTTATCGGCCAGATTTAGATCCAGACGGTCCGTGGTAGCATGGGACCAGGGTAGATCCAGCAGCCAGTCCAGATAATTGCGGATCACCACCGCTTCTGCGGCGGCGGGAGGCATCTTCTCCAACCTGTCTACCTCTTTAAGTGCCTTCTCTTCCACCTCTTCGGGGAAACCGGTCCCGGCAATTTTTTCCCGGTATTCCTCCGCCTCGGCAGTCCGCTCATCCTGTTCTCCCAGCTCCTTTTGAATAGCCTTTAACTGCTCCCGCAGGTAATAATCTTTTTGAGTTTTCTCCATTTGTTTGCGCACTCGGAGATTGATTTTGCGTTCAATTTCCAGGATCTCCATTTCCCGGCTAAAAAATTCGTGAAGTTTTTCCAGCCGGCCCAGGGCGGAAAACGCCTCCAGCACCTCTTGTTTCTGGGCAACCTTTAAGTTTAAATGAGAAGCAATTACATCTGCCAGACGCCCCGGTTCCTCGATACCGGACACCGTAGCTAAAGCCTCGGGAGAAATTTTTCGGCTAAGCTTAATATACTGTTCAAACTGGTATAAAATGCTGCGCATCAAGGCCTCGGTCTCCGGATTCTTGGCCTCATCATCCGGCACACTGGTGACCTCTACCGAGAAATAAGGCTCGGTGGACAGAAAACGTTTGATTTTCCCCCGGTTCAACCCCTCTACCAACACCCGGATGGTGCCTCCGGGGAGCTTGATCATCTGCTTTATCTGGGCCAGCGTTCCCACCCGGTACAAATCACCCTTCCCTGGTTCGTCAATCCGGGCATCTTTTTGGGTAACCAGCAGGATCAGGTTGTCTTCCATCATGGCTTTTTCCAGGGCATTAATTGATGGTTCACGCCCCACATCCAGATGAATCACCATGTTGGGAAAAACCAGAACACCTCTTAAAGGTAAAAGGGGAAGTTTAAGTTTTTCAGACATGATTATCATCCTCCCCTCCCAATAAAATGAATACGGGAAGCTTTTTCTTTAGATATTATTCGCTTCCCGGACGATATTTCCCTTTTTTTATAAATTTGAATAATCACCACGAAATGGGGAACCTGATGCTGGAGAATGCTTTTTTATACGGCAACCCGCCAACAATTTTATCTTTCCCCCTTTGATCGGCCTTTCAAAGGAGAGTTAATTTCAGGGGCAGGGGATTGCCGCCGGCTGGGGGCTATCCAGGGGCCGGGAGGGGCTTCCTGCCGGCCCGGGAGCTTCCGGAAGAAGATCGGAACCCGGCAACGACGGCTCTTTCCTGTATGCCGGTTCCCCCTGTAAAGGAGAGGGCACTTTACAGTATTCCGCCGATTTAGAGGTTGAAACGATAGCTTCGTCAAACACCTGCTGAATATGTTTTGCCGGTATTATTTTCAACCGGCTGCGCTCAAAGCTTTGCTGCCAGTTTTGCTGCGGTAAAATTACTTTGGCAATCCCCGCCTCGGCGGCGGCATCTATCTTGGCGATAATCCCCCCTACCGGTCGGACCAGGCCTCGCACTGAAATTTCTCCGGTCATGGCCACCACCGGATCGACCGGTTGCCTGGTTACCGAGGAATATATGGCTGTGGCCATAGCAATCCCGGCAGAGGGCCCGTCTACCGGGACTCCCCCGGGGAAATTTAAGTGAATGTCATAATTTCTAAGGTTTAGCCCCATATAACTGCTTAGAACAGTAATTACGTTCTCCGCCGAGCCCTTGGCAGATCCCTTGCGGCGAACAGTATGCCCGGCGCCTCCCATTTCCTCCTCTTCAACGATCCCGGTGATATTTACCTTGCCTTCGCCGGGGTTAACCGGCAAGGTAGTAACCTCTACTTCGATCAAGGTGCCCATGTTGGGGCCGTAGACTGCCAGACCATTAACAAAACCGATCTGGGGTTCCGAGGGAGGTTTTTTCTCCGGCCGGGGCGAGAGTTGGCCACTGCTGGCCACCCATTCAATATCCTCTCGACACAGATAACTGCGGTTATCGCCCTGGGCAATCCCGGCCGCCATCTGAATCATATTTACCGCCTCCCGTCCATTGGAAGCATACAGCTTGACCACCTCCACTGCCTGGGGAGAGATGGAAAAATTAATTCTTCGGCAGGCGCTCTCCGCAATAATTCCAATCTCCCGCGGGGTAAGTCCCCGGAAATAGATCTCCAGACATCGAGAACGGATGGCGGGGGGAATATCCTGGGCCATACGGGTGGTAGCCCCGATCAACCGAAAATCCGCCGGCAGCCCCCTTTGAAACATATCATGGATATGACGGGGAATGTTATTGTCCTCGCTGTTATAATAAGAGCTTTCCGGGAAGACCTTGCGATCCTCCAGCACCTTCAGCAGCTTATTTATCTGTATCGGGTGAAGCTCCCCGATCTCATCAATAAACAACACCCCGCCGTGAGCCTTGGTTACCGCTCCGGGTTTGGGCTGAGGTATCCCGGCAATTCCCAAAGGGCCTGCTCCCTGGTAAATAGGATCGTGGACTGTACCGATCAAGGGATCCGCGATCCCCCGCTCATCAAACCGGGCGGAGGTAGCATCCAGCTCTATAAATTTGGCATCCTCCTTAAACGGGCTCAAGGAATTTTTTTTGGCCTCTGCCAGCACTAGCCTGGCGGCGGCAGTTTTACCGATACCCGGAGGTCCGTACAGAATCACATGCTGAGGATTTGGCCCGCAGATCGCAGCGCGCAGCGATTTTAGCCCGTTTTCCTGCCCGACAATCTCTTTAAAGGTTGCCGGCCGGGTTTTTTCAGAAAGCGGTTCGGTAAGGGAGATCTGCCGCAACTGTTCCAGCTCTTCCATCTCTTTTCGGGATTCCCGGTCAATGGCCACCCGGTTGGTCTGCTGCCCCCTGAGCAGGTTGAAAAAATAAAGGCCGATCACTACGGCAAAGAACATCTGGATAAGCCCGATCATTCCGGCAAAACCCATCACTAACCACCCCCGGTGCAATCGCCTGCACGGCATAATTATTATCCCCTTAGAGAAATTAAAATATCCTTTCAGAAGGCAGGAAGCGAAAGGCAAGAGATAAAAAATTAAACGTAGGGGCGGACGATCCTGCCCGCCCGTATCGAGGTCAAAACCATCCCCCTTGACCTGGATCAGAAAATCCCCCTTCACTGAAGGGGGATTTTATTCCCGATCTTCTACCTCCGGCCCCTAGGCGGTAACCTCTTTCTTCTTGTGTTTATCCCTGGTAACCAGGATCGGGCTTTCCCTCTTCAGGATAGCCTCTCTGGTAATTATGCAGCGCAGTACGTCATCGCGGGAGGGAAGTTCAAACATTATATCCAACAGGATTTCCTCCAGTATTGCCCGCAGCCCCCTGGCGCCGGTATTGCGCTTGATAGCCTCCTCCGCTATGGCCTGCAGCGATCCTTCCTTGAACTCCAGGTCCACCTGATCCATCTCGAACAATTTCTCATACTGTTTGACCAGGGCATTGCGGGGCTCAATGAGTATCCTGACCAGCGAATCCATATCCAGGGTATCCAGGGTGGAAATTACCGGCACCCGCCCCACAAATTCCGGGATCAGTCCGAACTTGAGCAGATCTTGAGGGAATACCTGGCGTAAAATTTCCCCGATGTTGCCGTCGCTCCAGCCGTCCCGGCTTCTTAAGTCGGCGCCAAAACCGATCCCCTTCTTCCCAATTCGATTCAGGATTATTTTTTCCAGTCCGTCAAAGGCCCCTCCACAGATAAACAGTATATCGGTAGTGTCAATCTGCATAAATTCCTGGTGCGGGTGCTTTCTCCCCCCCTGGGGAGGAACACTGGCCACCACCCCCTCCAATATCTTCAGCAGTGCCTGCTGAACCCCCTCCCCGGAAACATCCCGGGTTATGGAGGGATTATCAGTTTTGCGGGCAATTTTATCGATCTCGTCTATATATATGATCCCTTTTTCAGCTTTCTCCAGGTCATAGTCCGCGGCCTGAATCAACCTGAGCAGGATATTTTCCACATCCTCCCCCACATAACCGGCCTCGGTCAATGAGGTGGCATCGGCAATGGCAAAGGGGACATTCAGTATCCGGGCCAGGGTCTGCGCCAACAGGGTTTTGCCTACCCCGGTGGGGCCGATAAGAACAATATTGCTTTTTTGAAGTTCCACCTCGTCTTCCGGTTTCTGCCCGGCATTTATACGCTTGTAGTGATTATAAACCGCCACTGAAAGGCTTTTCTTGGCCTCCTCCTGCCCGATTACATACTGATCTAGTGTTTTCTTGATCTCCTGAGGCTTGGGCAGATCCACCAGGTTAAATTCGCCTTCCTCGCCGGTATCCTCTTCGATGATCTCATTGCATAGTTCAATGCACTCATCGCAGATGTAAACCCCCGGGCCGGCTACCAGCTTCCGGACCTGTTCCTGGGCTTTACCGCAAAATGAGCATTTTAACTGCCCTTTATCTTCACTGAACTTAAACACAGCCTGGTATTCACCTCGTTTTATGGTTTAAGCCGTTCTTTTACCACATCGTCAATTATGCCATATTTCTTGGCATCTTCGGTCGACATGAAAAAATCCCGGTCGGTATCCTGGGCAATCCGTTCCATCGGTTGGCCGGTATGTTCGGCCAGTATCCTGTTTAAGGATTCCCGAAGACTTAAAATTTCTTTGGCGTGAATCTCGATGTCCACCGCCTGGCCCCGGGCCCCCCCTGCCGGCTGGTGTAGCATTACCCGGGAATGAGGAAGCGCGAATCTCTTGCCCGGAGCACCGGCCGCCAGGAGCACTGCCCCGAAGCTGGCCGCCAGGCCTACACAGATAGTGGAGACCGCAGGTTTAATATATTGCATGGTATCATAAATTGCCATCCCAGAATAAACAATTCCCCCCGGAGAGTTAATATAAAGGTGGATATCCTTGTCGGGATCTTCCGATTCCAAAAACAGAAGCTGGGCTACGATCAAATTGGCCACGTTGTCATCAATCGGCGAACCCAGGAAAACAATCCGGTCTTTTAGCAGCCTGGAATAAATATCATAGGCCCTCTCGCCCCGGTTGGTCTGTTCAACAACCATCGGTATTAACATGCTCATATGTTTCCCCCCGTAACAGTTAGTCTTTTTCGTGATCATCCTTATCTTCTTCAAGCGGCTTAACAACAGTTTTAACCTGCGCTTCCTTAAGCAACAGCTCGATCACCTTTTTAATTTTAATCTCTTCCCTCATCATCTGCAATCTGCCCTGTTTTTCAAATAGCTCTTTTATCCGTTCCGGTTTATCATCATAAGCCCGGGCGATCTCTTCTATCCTCTGGTCTATTTCGGGATCCTCTGCAAAAATTCCTTCCTGTTTTATAATGGCTTTTAACACCAGTGCCGACTTGCATCTCTTTTCAGCATCCGGTTTCTTTTGCTGTCGGAGCTCCTCCATCGTGGTATCGGATGCTTCCATAAATTTGTCTAAAGTCAAACCCTGATAGCGCAAAAACTGTTCCAATTCGTCCATCATCTTATCCAACTCGCGCTCTACCAGTACTTCCGGAAGTTCCACCTGCGCCCGCTCACTGATCTTTAGAATAAGCTCATTTTCAAGTTTTTGATGAGATTGTTCCCGGGCGGAGTTTTCCAGGCGCTTCCAGACATCAGCCCTGAGCTCCTCCAGATTTTCAAAATCGCCTATCTCTTTCCCAAATTCATCATCGAGTTCCGGAAGCTGCTTGCGTTTAATCTCTTTTACCGTAACCTGAAATAAGGCCTCTTTGCCGGCCAGCTTCTCCTGATAGTAATCATCGGGGTATTTTACGCTAACTTCTCGCTGCTCGCCGGTAACCGCACCCTCCAGTTGTTTCTCAAAACCTTCTATAAATGACCTGGAGCCCAGTTCCAGGGAATAATTTTCCGCCTTTCCTCCCTCAAAGGGTTCCCCCTCTATAGAACCTTCAAAATCAATAATTACCAGGTCCCCCTTTTCCGAAGTTCCTTCCGGCAGTGTAACCAGCCGGGCCTGCTGTTCCCGGAGATCCTCCAGAGATTTTTCAACCTGCTCCGCGGTTATCTCTATCTCTTCCTGTTCCACTTCAATCCCCTTGTAGGGGCCTAGAATTACCTCTGGAACAACTTCCACCACCGCCTCAAAAAGAAGGGGTTTTCCTTCTTCCATCTGCCGGCACTCTATTTTTGGTTCATCAATCGGTTCCAGTTCGGCCTCCTTGATTGCCTGTTTATAAGCAACCGGGATCAGCATTTCCAGGGCATCATCATGCAAAATTTCCGGCCCAAAGCGCATCTCCAGGATCCTACGAGGAATCTTGCCCTTGCGAAACCCGGGAAGATTTATTTTGGAAACTACTTTGCGGTAAGCCCGGCCGAGAGCGGTATCTACCTCCGGAGACGGCACCTCGATTTCGAGCTTGATTTTGTTGCTTTCTAGTTTTTCCCACTTGGCTGGCATTTATGCCCCTCCTTGTACCGTGTATTATCTTATGCCCCTTCATGGCCATATAAATCCTATTTCAGCCCGTCAAAAATATACAGCCAAAACCTCGACTGTTTTTTAGACAATTTAGCAGGCTGCCCGGCTCAGAGCAAGCCGCTTTACAACCGGGCCCTAAGGACTGCCCGGAAGAATACAGATAATTTTAGCACAGAAAAAAAGGATGCACAACATCCCGCAGAGTTTAATCAATAAAGATAAAGCTACCGCCAAAGCGGTAGCATACAAATTGATCTCGCACATACAGCAGGTAATCACGCTTGTAAAGTTAAAAACAACATGATCGCCCGCCTGAAATTTTTAAGGTTGTGAAAATGAAGCATCGGATACTTCCGGCTATAAAAAGGCTCAAGAACTCAGTAGCGCAAATATTGGGGGTCATACCCGTGTTGATTTTTCAAAATTTACATTTCCGTTAAATCCATTTTCCTCAAAGATTCGGGCTTGGTTTTATAGATATATAATCCGTACAGGGCTACTACCGCAAGCCAGCACAGTGCATAAATCCAGCCTATTCTCGAAGCTGTAACCATCAGGTATAAAGCCAGTATTATCCCTAAAACCGGCGCCACCCTGCTTTTTATTATTCCCCCGAACCCGGCAACATTTTTATTTACTTTTAGATTCGACAATGCGACTCCCGTATAGGCTAACAGCATTACTATAACCACCAGCTCACAAATTACCACATAGGGAATAGTTAGCGCACACAGTATATATATAACAGCTATAAAGGCAAGGGCCGACCAGGGGGTTTTATAGGAAGGATGGATTTTGCCCAGCCATTTTGGCACAACTCCGTCCCTGGACATGTCATACAGCATCCTGGCCCCAGTATTTATACAGGCCAGTGAACAGGTAAAAGTTGAAAGAAGCACTGCCAACAAACCAATAGGCCAGTATTTATCCCACAGCATCGCGGCAGCATCAATTAAAGGAGTCTGGGTTGCTGCAATATCCGTATGGTTTGCCCAGACCAGGGGTATGCCGATTAAACCGACCAGGTAAACCGATGTTACAATTAGCAGGGTCCAATTAAGCGCCTTGGAAATTAATTTTGGAGAGCTTTCTTCTACCAAAGAGGTTATGGAAGCAAAACCTATAAAATTGTACACGGATAACACCGATGCAAACATTAAACTACCAAAGGTAAACGGATGATGCGGAAAAATAAAATTGGGAAACAATTCGGTAAAACGAGGCCAGGTAACCCCGATAGCGTTTAGTGAAAGGGCAATTACTATACAGGATTCCGTAAGGAACATCATTGCCGCTACAATCGAAGCCAGGGCGATCCCCCTGATTGACAATAGACATACCACCGCTACATAAATCACCGCTATTATCCAGAAGGGCCAATTAATAACGGTTTGCATACTCCAAACAAAAACAAAAACCGGGCTTGAAAAAATATAAACCGGCAGCACACCGGCACCGATAAAAAAGCCCACTATAGGCCCCAAACTATTACGAATATAAGTATAATGACAACCACATTTTGGGTAGATCTGGATCATGTCGCTGTAACTGGCTGCCCATAAAAAATTTAAAAAACCTGCTATTACCATCGATCCCGCCATTGCCCAACCGATACGCTCAGCCAGGTAGGGCATAAGCCCTCCTATACACATGGCGGGAGATATTAGAGAACAACCGAATACCACCAGTAGCCAGATATTATTTAAAGCTCCCGTCTTTAAACCCGGTTCCTGCATTGCTGTTCTTTCAACAGGCGAGATTTGACTCATTGTTTTACCTCCAGCTTAGGATTATAAACTACATTACCCGGTTAATATCCCGCATTTTTTTTATTCTGTATTACCTCCTTTATTTACCCGTATTTACCCGGAGTTGCTCTCCAACTAAAGCCTCCAGTATTCGTTCGGCAAGGTAACCGCTCGGCCTGGATTTACTCCCTCTTTAAAACAACCGTTCTCGACTACCGGCACACCGTTAACCAGAACATAGGAGATACCTGTCGGCGGTGCATCCGGCTGTCCCAAACCGGGGTAGCCGCTGTGATCCTGAATCTTATTTATATCAAAAATAACCACATCGGCATCAGCTCCGGGATTTAAGGTCCCTTTTTGTTTGAGGCCCAGCCTTTTGGCCGGCAGCCAGGTACATCTCTTAACCGCATCCAGCAACGTTAGGGTTCCGGTTTCCCGTACCAATAAACGGAAAAATTTAGGGAAGGTGCCGCTATCCTGCGGATGGCCGGTACCGGGCTCGGGAGAACCGATAGCAGCGTCGGAAGAAACCATTACAAAAGGTTTTTTAAAAGCCTCGATCACTTCCGCATCCCTGCCGGCAAAGGCAGTAACTACGGTGTCCGGCTCTTCTTTGCGGATCTTCAGGAATAGCTCTTCATCACATCTTTTGTGGGCATAGGGTCCGGTGGCAACATAAATATCGTAGTAATCACAACCCCATTTCTCCAAACAACCGGGGTCAAATACCGCAGAGCCAATGAATGTGGCAAAAGCACTGTAAAGACCACTATCTACAGTAACATCCAATCCTTCCTTGATTGCTTCTTCAATAAGGCACAAAGCCTCAGTCATCATCCCCATTCCTGCCTGATATACTAGGTGGGAAATTTGTAACGCCACCCCGGTATCGCGGGAGAAGCGGATTGTTTCCTGAATCGAAGCCAGGCCTGGCCAAGAATCTACGCGGGTATGAACTGCTACCAATTTCCCGTAACGGGCCGCTACTCGGCAAAGAGCAGTAATCTCCTGGTAGGAACTTCCCGGGGCGTATTCCAACCCAAAAGAAATTCCCAGTGCCCCCTGGGCCAGCCGCTGCTCAGCCAGTTCCACCATCTTGGCAATTTGCTGCTCATCGGCCGGTTTATAATTATCGGTAGCTCCCACTTCTGCCCGCATACTGAACGAATGGCCTACCAACTGCCCCTGGTTGATAGGAAAACCTTGCTCCTTCAATACCTTAAAAAATTCATCCGGTGGAGTAGGGCTAAGACCGCAGTTGCCTCCTACCGCAGTGGTTACCCCTTGCAGAGCATGACAACGGCCTCCATAAAGATAATTGTCCACGTGACAGTGGATGTCTACAAACCCCGGGCAAACCACCTGCAGGCCGGCATCAATTTCTTTTTTACCGGTTAAAGGAGCCCTGGTAATAACATCTATTTTTCCATCTTTAATACCTAAATTAGCTACGGTAACTATCCCCCGGTACGGCTCAACTACGGTTCCGTTGTTAATTACCAGATCATAAACCAAAACAATCCCTCCTTAAATAAAAATGAGCGGCTCGACAACGCACTTCAAATATTTTGCAAATTCACCTTCCTTTCAATCCGATTAAAAGGCTCAGGGAATTTTTACCAAAACCTATTGTTTGACAAAAATAGACCTACGATATTGAGTCAACCGTTCCAATTGCCCCAACATCCCGTGGATTAGGCCCAATAGTAGGAATACGGAGTATAGTATATATATTCTATATAAGGCCCGGATATTCCT
>CAYXBB010000016.1:32691-38064 GCA_964463285.1 uncultured Syntrophomonadaceae bacterium
CCGACGAGGTAAGTCCGGTCATCGGCCGATCCCTTTGAAAATTTTGAGATAGGAGGTTATAGGAGGTTGGAATTTAGAAAGAAAGTAAATCATTCCGGTTAACTTTTTCTTTTGGTTCTCTAATTATAAAATCCCAGCTTCTTTTTACAACTCCCGCCTTAAATTAAACACCCTCCCGGCGTTATCACCTAAAATTGCCTGCACCTCTTTCTCCTTCAGCCCCGCTTCTTTGATCTGCTTTAGGTACCGCCGGGGGGAAAGCAGCGGATAATCGGTTCCCAGTAAAATCTTATGGATGATCCCGATCTCTTTTGCCACCCGGTAAATATCGCTGCGATACAGAAATGGTCCGGCGGCAGTATCGTAATATACATTTTTAAGGGTTTGCTGCAATTCCGGCATGAGCTCATAAAATAACAACCCCCCGCCCCAGTGAGCGTAAATAATGGTTAAACTCGGATGCTCACCCGCAAACTCCGCCGCCTGCCTGACCGATACCGTTCCTTTACCGGTATAGCTGTGTCCCACTTCTTCATTAACATGAAGCAGCAGCGGAAGTTTCCTCTCTGCACATATCGCCGCCAGTTTTCCCGCCTGGGGGCCGGCCAAATCAAACTGTTGCCCCCAGGGAAACAGCTCCCCTACCCCTACCGCTCCCTGCTCCTGGCTGCGGGCAATCTCCGCCTCCATGTCCGGTCGGTTCGGCGTAACCACCGCCAGAGGCAGCAGTCGCTCAGGATATTTCCGGTTTGCCTCCAACACGTAATCATTCATCTCCCGGCATAGCCCGTGATCGGAACAGGCAAACCCGCCCGCCGCCGCCATTTGAATCCCACAGCGGTCCATCTCCTCCAAAAGATCCTCCACAGTGGCATATTTGTGTCCCCTGCTGGTACAAATCTGTTTCAAAAAATCATCACGGGAGGTGTACCTGTCGATATTGGCAGTTACCTCCGCCGAAAAAAGGTGAACGTGAGCATCAATTATCATGTCATCACTCCCAGGGTCATTGTAAACTTATTGCACAATTTCTACAACCGAAAGAAATACCCCGGGATGGAGATCCTTTTCAAACAAGGCGGGCGATGTTCATTGACAACGACTTTGTCCTTGCATAAGATCAATTTAAAGCTCAAGGAGGTGCCTGGTTAATTGTACAAGATTACCCCGCTCACCGAGCTGCAGTCGCGTATTTCTCGCTTGCAACAGCTCATGGCTGATGCTAAAGTTCCCGTCGCCCTGGTTACCCAGCGGATCGATCTGTTTTATTTCAGCGGCACCGCCCAGGACGGCTATCTCCTGGTTCCTTTCTCCGGACCGCCTCATCTGTTGATCCGCAAAAACCTGTCCCGGGCCCGCCGGGAAAGCAACCTGGAATCTGTTGAACCTTTGTCAGGCTGGGATCACCTGCAGTCAGTCATTTTGAAAGCATTCCCGCCGACAGCAGGAGGCAGAGAAAACGGGTTGGAAAAAAGTTTGGGGCTCGAGCTGGATGTATTGCCGACCAACCTTTATCTGCGCTTGGGCAGGCTGCTGCCGGGAATAAACCTGGTTGACATTTCACCGGCTATTAAACGGGTGCGGGCGGTAAAATCACCCTATGAAATAGAACTGATCCGGAAAGCAGCCGATCTCTCGGAACAGATGTTTAGCTATGCCCGGGCGATACTCAGCGAAGGAATTACCGAACTTCAGTTGGCCTCTCGGCTGGAGGCCTTTGTTCGCTCCCGGGGACATCAAGGAGCGGTGCGCATGCGTAATTTTAACCAGGAGCTGTTTTACGGCCACGTCCTGTCCGGAAAAAGCGGCGCGGTGCCCACCTTTTTTGACGGCCCTACCGGCGGATCCGGCATCAATCCTTCCTACCCCCTGGGGGCCGGCTACAAACCTGTTGTCTCCGGTGAACCGGTGTTAATAGATTTTGTTACCGTGTTGGAGGGGTACATGGTGGATCAGACCCGGTTGTTCTGGTTGGGAAACCTGCCGGAAAACCTCCATCGAGCTTACCGGCTCGCCCAAGAGATCACCCGCAGTTTGATCCCGCTGGGTGCAGCGGGGGCCGGCAGCCGGGAACTTTATCTCCATGCCTGCATGCTGTCCGATAATGCCGGACTGGGTGATTATTTTATGGGCCATGAATCAAAAGCAAATTTTATCGGGCACGGAGTAGGTCTGGAACTGGACGAACTTCCGGTAATCACCGGTGCCGTGGATTTCACTTTAGACGAAGGCATGGTATTTGCCCTGGAACCTAAATTTGTTTTTCCGGATCAGGGAGCGGTAGGAATTGAGGACACATTTGTAGTCCGCCCCCATGGTCTGGAGCAACTTACCCGCGGATAACCCAAGGGTACAGGGGGACGGTTCTTCTGTACACTTTAAATCTGAGCGCACCCTTAAGGGTGCGCTACCCCTGTTTTTTTATGAGGCGTACAGAAGAACCGTCCCCCTGTACCCTTGTACTTTTGTGCTTTGCACCAACCCTTTGTACCGGGAATAAACTGTATGTTGAGATGAATTTCAGGAGGCCCGGTTCAATTGAGCGGTATTTGCGGTTTTATCTGCTGGGAAGACTCTAAAGATCCTCCGCTTCGACAGCGAGAGATTTTGGAAAGGATGTCTGCTGAGCTGGCCCACCGGGGGCCCGGCGGCAGGGTTTTTTACCAGGATGATTTTGCCGGACTGGTTCAGTTGTTACCCCCACTTTCGGCAAATCATCGCCAATCCCCGGAAATGATTTTTTCCGTTCCCACCGATAATCCACCTGACAGGCCGCCGCTACCGGCCGTGATATTCGATGGGCAAGTTTATAACCTTCCCCAGCTTCGCCGGGAGCTATATTCCAGCCTTAAAACCTTTCCCCCGAATTCTTTCGCCTCCCTCGCAAAGGATATTTGCCGGATCGTTTCTTGCCTGTACGAACAACACGGCCCCCGTTGTCCATCCCGCCTGCGAGGACCGTTTGCTTTCGCCCTTTGGGACCGCGGTCGCCGCTGTCTTCTGCTGGCCCGGGATCGCTTCGGGATCAGACCCCTGTATTTTACCCAAGCCGGTGGCACTTTGATCTTTGCCTCGGAGGCCAAGGCAATTCTGGCACATCCCCTGATCAAACCAACCTTGAATTTGAAAGATTTGCCCCATTACCTGACCTTTCAGTACTTCCCTGGAGAAGAAAGCGCCTTTAAAAATGTGTTCCGCCTCCCACCGGCTACCTGCCTGGAGGCCCGTAATCCGCAAGCGGCCAAGATCCCCTGGAGCCTAAGGAATTCGGGAGAATCGGGTCCGGGGCAAAACCCAAAGCCGGAGCTCACCGCTAACCGCTACTGGCAGCTCAGGTTTAATCCCCTTTACCAAACAAGATCGCATCCCTTATCTTATTATGTCGATTCCACCAGGCAGCTGCTGCAGGAATCTGTCTGTCTGCACTCCGATACCGGGCTATCCCTGGGAGCATTTTTAAGCGGCGGGATCGATTCCAGCCTGATTTCCGCCCTGCTGACCATTCACCGGGGTCGGATCCCCACCTTCAGCGTTAACTGCGCCGGCGGGCGCTACAACGAACTTCCCCAGGCCAAAGAAACCGCTTTGCTGCTGAGATCTTTCCACCGGGAGCAGGAGATAGAGGCCGCAGAGTTCTGGGAGACCCTGCCCCGGGCAATCTGGCACCAGGACGAACCGGTAGCCGACCCTTCGGCGATTGCCCTTTTTCTGGCCTGCCGCCTGGCCTCCCGGGAGGTAAAGGTAGTGCTATCGGGAGAGGGCGCCGACGAGCTGTTTGGAGGATATGCTATTTACCGCCAGCCGGCCTCTCTGGCCCCCCTGCAGCTGCTGCCTGCTCCTATAAAACAGGTCTTGGGCCGGATCTCTTCGACCCTGCCGGAAGGGTTAAAGGGCAAAAACCTCCTGCAGCGGGGCGTAACCCCTCTAGAACGGCGCTACTTCGGCAATGCCCTCATATTTTCTGAAGAAGAAAAAAAACAGTTGCTCAACCGAGAGCTGTTTCCAGAAGGCTGGTCTCCCCCCTGGGAGACAACCGCACCATTCTACCGCCAATCGCGCCGCCTGGACGATCTCTCCCGCATGCAGCATCTGGACTTTTTTACCTGGCTACCCGGCGATATCCTGGCCAAGGCCGACCGCATGTCAGCGGCCTGCTCCCTGGAGCTGCGTCTTCCTTTCCTGGATCACCGTCTGGTGGAGATGGCTGCCGGCATTCCTTCGGGTTATAAAATCCATCAAAAAACCACCAAATACGTGTTAAGACAGGCTGCCACCAGCTGCCTGCCGCCGCATATCTCCTTTCGTCCCAAGCTGGGTTTCCCCGTCCCTACCGGTCACTGGATTTCCCGACACTTTTCAAACGAGCTCAAAGAACTGTTTTTAACCTCTTCCGCCGCCCGTTATTTCAACTCTTCGTATCTGATGGAAATGCTGGATCGCCACTTACAGGGGCGCGTCGATTACAGCCGCAAACTTTGGGCTATCACCGTGTTTATGCTCTGGCATCGTCTATACCTGGAATGATCGGAACAGCCTGGGGAGATCATCTGCCCGATTAAAAACCACCTTCCTTTATGTTGAACACATAATTCCTTTTTTAGCAATGGCTGCCGGCAGTTCCCATTTCCCGTCTTTAAGCGGCATTACTTCCCTCCGGCGGGAACCGCGGTCCACGAGAAATCGGGCTATTTTACAAACTACTACATTATTTTCCAGAAAACAACTATATTCATCAGGCAACTGCCTGTTAACATTGCCGGTAATTAGTTATGTTAATCTATCAAACCGCGGACAAGCCTTCCCTGCAGCTAACTTTTGGTCGGGATAAATAATAGTTAATAACAGTTTCCACAAAGTTATCCACAGGTTTTAAAGATTTTACCCTTTATAACGACCTGTTTTTCCACCTATCCACTTTTTCCACAGGTGTTTCCATAAAACATGTCAAACCACGAAGTAAAAAGACAAGATACCTGTTTTACCTCTTCCGGGTGAAAAAAACCCTGCCTTATTTCTTAAACAATTTACAACTTGTTAAAAGGAAAACCAATATTAAAAGCGAATATACCCTATTGAAATCTCCGGTTAATCTAAAAACATAGGGGATAACCCAATATTTAAATTAAGGAGGACTAATTAATGGAAGTTAAAATTAACGACGAGTGCAGTGCCTGCGGAATCTGCGAAGATATCTGCCCCGAAGTATTCGAGCTGGGCGATGAGAAAGCTGAAGTGAAAGTAAACCCCATTCCCGAGGAATACGAGGAACAGGCCCGCGAAGCTGCAGAAGAGTGCCCCTCAGAGGCTATTGAAATAACCGAATAAATATTCAGGGGGAGTTGTTTCCCCCGAACGGGGATTCTCACCCCCGGG
>CAYXBB010000017.1:0-9864 GCA_964463285.1 uncultured Syntrophomonadaceae bacterium
GAGTTTCGGCTCTATTGACATAATACCGGCAGATGGTTTAAAATATTTTATAGCAGTAGCAACAAATTGTAATTTAATGTATTTATAAAGGCAGTATGTTCTGGGATGGGTTTATAGTTTAAGAGAGAAGGACCTGGCGCCTTATAACCCGGATGGCGCTATGGATAGATTTGTAATTTATATGCAGTTGTGACCATATGCCCTTTTGTATTTGGTAGCAAAACACCACAATAAAGGGATATATCTCAATGTAATCCTTTCTCTTTTAAGCTGTGCCTGAAACACAGTTTTTTTTGATCTATACAATAATTCAGGAGGTGAAAAATTGGGTATCAATGCTATCACTATAACCCTTACGCTCCTGGCCGGCGTTGGTTTAGGCTATATTATCAGGAAATTCCTGGCAGAAGCCCGAATAACTTCAGCCGAAGAGGCGGCTAAACAAATAATTGAGCAGGCCAAGTCCGAAGCCCTGGCGTTCAAAAGAGAGAAAACGCTGGAGGCCAAGGAAGAGATGCATCGCCTGCGTAACGAGTTGGAAAAGGAAAACCGGGAGAGACGTTCCGAATTTCAGCGCATGGAACGCCGGTTAATGCAAAAGGAAGAATCGCTGGATAGAAAAAATATTAATATCGAAAAAAAGGAAGAAGAGCTAAAGAAAAAAGAAGAAGATAACAGCAAGGTACGGGATAAGTTATCAGAGTTATACCGACAACAGCGAGCTCTTCTGGAGCAAATATCGGGAATGACTTCAGAAGAGGCAAAGGAACAGTTACTTGAGCGCGTAAAATCCGAGATTACCCATGAAATGGCGTTAATGGTAAAGGATATTGAAATCCAGGCTAAAAATGAGGGTGAAAAAAAAGCCCGGGAAATAATTACCCTGGCCATTCAACGTTGTGCTGCCGATCACGTTTCCGAATCAACCGTGTCGGTGGTTTCTTTGCCCAATGATGAGATGAAAGGTAGGATTATCGGAAGAGAGGGCCGCAACATCAGGGCCCTGGAAACTCTGACTGGGATTGATTTAATAATTGACGATACTCCGGAAGCAGTTATTTTGTCAGGGTTCGATCCGGTGCGCAGAGAAATTGCCAGAGTTTCCTTGGAAAGGCTGGTAAGCGACGGTCGGATACATCCTGCCCGAATCGAAGAAATAGTTGAGAAGACCCGCAAAGAGGTAGAAATACAAATTAGAGAAGAAGGGGAACGGGCCACTTTTGAAACCGGTGTTCACGGACTTCACCCTGAAATTATTATTTATTTAGGTAAGCTTCGTTTCCGCACCAGCTACGGTCAGAATGTATTGCAACATTCTATTGAAGTGGCTCACCTGGCAGCGGTGATGGCTGCTGAACTGGGACTTGATGTTACCTTTGCCAAGCGTGCAGGTTTGCTGCACGATATTGGCAAAGCGGTAGATCACGAAATAGAGGGCTCCCACGCCCAGACCGGCGCTGAGCTGGCCAAAAGATACCGCGAGACACCGGAGATTGTTAATGCTATTGCGGCTCACCATGGGGATGTGGATTTTCTAACCCTGGAAGCGGTGTTAATACAGTCTGCCGATGCCATTTCTGCCGCCCGTCCCGGTGCACGGCGAGAAACCCTGGAATCCTATATCAAACGGTTGGAAAAACTGGAGGAGATCGCCGACTCCTTTGAAGGGGTAGAAAAAGCCTACGCTATTCAGGCCGGCCGAGAAATCCGGATCATGGTGAAACCGGATCGAATTGACGATTATGCTTCTATTCAGGTGGCCCGGGACATAGTAAAGAAAATTGAAAGCGAGCTGGAATATCCGGGGCAGATCAAGGTAACTGTAATCCGGGAAACCAGGGCAATAAATTATGCTAAATAAAGCGAGGAGGTTTCATTCACTCTGGTAGTTTAACGGACGAACGCAGAAGCCCGCTTCTGCACATCCGGGGATTTGTGGGGACAGAATTGCCGGTTCAGATTTGTCCCCGATGGAAGAAAGTGCTCTCGGGCACTTTTTTTTACATACCAAAAAGAAGGTATTTACCAATCCTTTATGGAATTAAACCTTACTATTTTGGATGGAGGAGCCTGGTGAAAAAAGTACATGTTGAAGATACATACCAGATAAATTTGATTGTGGGGTTTTTATTGCAATTTCCTGAAATATTTACTATAAATTATGATTTGGATAGTTTATCATATTGTTTTACCTTTATGATTAGAGAAAAGCTAACAGCTACAAAGTACCGTAATTTTTGCAAGGATATGGTGGAAATCTGGAAAAGTTATTGTTATTTTTTAAAAAAAGACCCTGCCAGGATGAAAATCCACAAAAACTACGATTCGGGGCTAACCCGGTTAGACCTATATCTTACCAAAGATGCCTTGAGCAGCGAGGAGGTGAACCTGGTTAACAGTGTGCTCATAGAAAAATTTGGCGATAATTTGGTCGGCGACTACCGGGGAGAAGGCTTAAACTTGTTTGCCGGTGACAGGCGGATTGAGGATGACTATCTGGAATTTTTATTAATTCAAGGCGAGCAGCAGGTAAATACCTTGTTTGCATTTCGCGAAGCAGGAAAAGTATACGTGTTAAATGAATGAAATGCCTCAAGAATATTTTTTTTATATCCATGTTATGACAATTTAAAAATTTCGCTTATTATGTTTTCAGGGTTGCGGGCACAACCTGCTTCCGGCGATGAACGTTTTAGACAACCCATTAAGTCGATTAATGTAGATACATGGAATTAAGTACGGGAATATAGAATATTTTAAAGCATGGGCATTATTAGGATAATTCAGGAAGGAAAATGGACTTTAAACACGAAGATTATCTATGAAAATGTTTAAGGGGGTACATAAAGCAGATGGAAGTATTAAAGGTTTCAGCAAAATCTAATCCGAATTCTGTGGCCGGTGCCTTAGCAGGGGTGCTGCGTGAACGGGGTGGAGCAGAGATACAGACAATCGGTGCAGGCGCTCTTAATCAAGCAGTAAAAGCAGTAGCCATCGCCAGGGGATTTGTAGCTCCCGGAGGAATCGATCTTATCTGTATTCCAGCTTTTACGGATATTATGATCGATGGAGAGGAAAGAACCGCTATAAAATTAATTATACAGCCCCGTTAAGCTGTGAGATTATCCTTAATTAATTTGGTTATTTTACAAAACCTTGCACTCCCATAACCGCGGGGGTGCTTTTTTGTTGAGTTTAGATTAAAATAAAGGTATGGTTAAATTGCTCCAGGAACATTATATTGCCGACAGCCATTGTGACACCCTGTGGTGGATGGATAAACAGGATTATAATTTTAATCAGCATAACACGGCGGCCCATATCGATCTGCCGCGCTTGCTGACCGGCAAGGTAAATCTTTTGTTTTTTGCAATCTGTACCGCTCCTTATTGCCGATCCGGCTCTCACCTGTTGCAGTCCATAAACTTTATCCGAAACTATCACCATATTTTAAAGCAAAATAATGAGCATCTGCTGGCAGTGGAAACCGGAACCGATTTGGATCGGGCAAGACAGGAAAACAAAATTGCCTGTTTATTATCTCTGGAAGGAGCGGAACCGCTGGAAGATTGCCCGGACAACCTGCAGGTATTTTTAAAGTTGGGGGTTCGCTGCCTGTCATTAACCTGGAATAAGCGAAATATGTTTGCAGATGGGATCGGAGAAGAACCGGCCGACAGCAGACTAACCAGGCTGGGCCGCCGCCTGATAGAAAATATGAACGAACTTAAGATTATACTTGATCTGGCTCATCTATCGCCCCGCTGTTTTAATGAAGCCATTGATATGGTAAAGCTGCCCCCTCTAGTTTCTCATGCCAATTCCCGTTTTTTATGCGATCATCCCCGGAATTTAACCGATGAGCAGGTAAAAGCAGTGGCTGCAAAAGACGGGGTGATCGGATTGAGTTTTAATGCCCCGTTCATTTCCGGAAAAAATTCAGCCGACCTGGAGCAGCTGGTTAACCATTTTGTCCACCTGGCGGAGGTGGCGGGGCCATCGCATTTGGCAATCGGCTCGGATTTTGACGGTATTAAATATCCGGTAGAGGAACTCCCGGATGCTTCCTGCTACGGTAAGCTGATCAGGGCGCTTTATGAGCGGGGTTTTTCCTCTGCGGAGGTTGAACTTGTTGCCGGTGGAAACCTGCGGCGGTTGATAAAAGCTAATCTAAATGAGTAATCCGGAACAGCGATTGGTTGATTTTCACACCCACACCAATTATTCCGATGGCTTCTATTCCCCGGAAAAAGTTATATCCATGGCCGCCGCGCAAGGCCTAAAAGCACTGGCCATTACCGATCATGATACCATGGACGGTATTCCGGAAGCGGTAACAGCCGGGAAACGTATGGGAGTGGAGGTGGTGCCGGGGGTGGAAATAAGTGCGATTTTCCAGGGAGAAGAAATACACTTGCTGGGTTACTACCCTTCCTCTAACAGCCGCCTGTTTTTATTTCTAAAATTAATGAAAAGAGAACGTTTCCGGCGGGCCGATAAGATACTGGATAAGCTTAACCGGCTGGGAATAAATATTAGCCGGGAGGCGGTGGCCGGGGAATCATACCCGGCTCCTCCCGGAAGATTGCATTTTGCCCGACTGCTTTACAAACAGAATGTAGTTTCCGGTATCCAGGAGGCATTTGATCGGTTCCTGGGAAAAGGTGGTGCCGCCTACTATCCCCGCAGACTTTTCCCGATTGAAAAAGCGTTGCATATACTGCATAGATCCCGGGCGGTTAGTGTTCTTGCTCACCCGGGTTTAATTACCGATTCTCTGGTGGAAAATTTACTGTGGCTGGGAATAAAAGGTATAGAGGTGTTTTATCCTACCCATAGCCGGGCCCAGCAACGCCATTTTTTTCAATTGGCTCGGGTACGGAAACTACTGATTACCGGTGGTTCGGATTTCCACGGAGGCCCCCAAAATAAAATTAACCGCCCCGGTTATGTTTCCGTGGGCTACCACCGCTTGCAACAAATGCAACAGATGGTGGTCAAATAACCGGGTTTTAACCGGATCTTTTAAATTCACCAGCTACATATAAAGCCTATATACCATACGTGGCGTATTGTTTGGTTGTCTTTCTACAAGGGCATATCCTCTTCCTAAACAAATATTAATATGATACAATGTTCGTGGATTTACACTACAAAATTTTCATAGAAGAGGAGTGCGCATCGTGGATAGGTCGGCAATAGCATTTCAGGTAGTTGCTTTAGGTATGGGAGTTACACTTACGGCATTATTCCTTCTTTACTTAATGTTAAATCTTTTCGGGCGGTTATTTGTTCAGCAAAAAAAAAATGCATCCAAACCTGAGGTTGTAGCTACGGCTAAACCGGCGGTATCCGTAAGGCCGCCGCTTACCGGCCTTGATGGAAGGCTGGTGGCGGCCATTGTAGGTCCTATCAGTACACTATTGCTGGAGGAACAGGCAAAACAGCCTTTTAAAATAAGTATAGCCCCTTCATTAGAAACCGGTTTTACGAGTAAAGCCTGGGTGTTAACCGGAAGGAAAGAACTTATGACCGGGGCATTAAAATTAGCAGCGTTAAGGAGGAAAGAAAGTCATGCGGAAATTTAAGGTAACCGTAGAAGGACAAACTTATGATGTAATGGTAGAGGAAATCTCGAGCAAAGAAACAGCTACTACCCCGGTGGCCTCCCCCCCCACAAGTCTTCCGGTGTCGGCAACAATAAAAAAAGAACCGATTAAAGCCGACCCCGTTAATCCACCCTCACCGACACCGGCTGTTGAAAAAACCACCTCCGCCGGCGAGACAAGCGTCCCTGCTCCCATGCCCGGTTCAGTAATAGAAGTACGGGTAAAGGCCGGGGAAGTGGTGGCGGAGGGAGATATATTATTAATACTGGAAGCCATGAAGATGGAAAATGAAATAACCTCCCCGGTAGGAGGAACCGTAACCAAAGTAACGGTCAAAGGTGGCGATACAGTTAACTCGGGTGATGCTTTAGTTTACATTGAATAACTAGTTATCTCACCATTTGCCTAAGGAGGAAGGACCGTTGCTCAATTTAGTTTGGGAATTTATTCAAGGCACGGGTTTTTACAATATTACCGTATATGAAGGCATCATGATTGCCATTGCGTTTTTATTGCTGTATTTGGGTATTGTTAAAGGTTATGAGCCGCTGTTGATGGTTCCGATAGCCTTTGGGATGTTGATGGTCAACCTGCCTCTGGGGGGGTTGCTGGAAACTCCGGTCGGCGAACAGGCCGGGGGAGTGCTTTATTATCTGTCACAGGGTGTTCATTTGGGCATTTTCCCTCCGCTTATTTTCTTGGGTATCGGCGCCATGACTGATTTTGGACCGCTGATCGCAAACCCGGTAACCCTGCTTTTGGGAGCTGCCGCTCAACTGGGGATATTTGCTACCTTTCTGGGAGCTTTGTACCTGGGCTTCACTCCATCTCAATGCGGCTCGATTGGAATAATTGGAGGCGCCGACGGCCCTACCGCCATTTTTGTAACCAGCAAGCTGGCTCCGGAATTGATGGGGGCCATAGCTATTGCCGCCTACTCTTATATGGCTCTGGTGCCGATCATTCAACCCCCAATTATGAAAGCACTTACCACTAAAAAAGAACGAGAAACCGTGATGAAACAGCTCAGGCCTGTTTCCAAAACCGAAAAAATTATTTTCCCGGTGGTGGTTTTGTTAATTACCGGGATGCTGGTTCCTTCAGCCATGCCTCTGTTGGGATTGTTAATGTTCGGCAACCTTCTTCGCGAATGCGGAGTAGTGGAAAGATTAAGCAAAACTGCTCAAACAGAGCTAATGAACATAGTAGTGATATTTTTAGGTATTTCTGTGGGGGCCAAAGCTACCGCTGAATATTTTTTAACGGTAGATACAATATTAATTATATTTTTAGGCCTGGCGGCATTTGCAGTGGGCACGGCCGGAGGAGTGCTGATGGGCAAGCTGCTTTATGTAATCACCGGCGGCAAGGTTAACCCCTTGATTGGTTCCGCCGGTGTTTCCGCAGTTCCCATGGCCGCCCGGGTTTCTCAAACCGTGGGCAAAGAGGCCAATCCCCAAAATTACCTGCTGATGCATGCCATGGGCCCCAATGTGGCCGGAGTAATCGGTTCGGCGGTCTCCGCCGGCGTACTGTTATCTATACTGGGTTAGGGCTGGGTATATCCTG
This sequence comes from uncultured Syntrophomonadaceae bacterium, assembly GCA_964463285.1. GTDB lineage: Bacteria > Bacillota > Dethiobacteria > DTU022 > DTU022 > JAAZLS01. The sequence continues at coordinate 7,179 of CAYXBB010000017.1, forward strand.
TCCACCGATTATAAATATAACTTTAAATCCGGAAGAGCCCCATTCCGAGGCGCGCTGGTCATTGAAAAGGGTCCACAATAGACTAATCGCCTGATGGGGCTCTATTAATAATTATGACTAATATATCGCAAATTATTCACAGGCCGCAAATTTATTTAGGGAAAACTCCAAACCTCCCTAAAATGCAGGGAAAAAGGATTTGGAGAACACTTTATAGAAGATGGTAACAGCTCTTAACTGCTTGGTATTGAGGTGGTAAGTAGTGATAAGTATATGATCTTAACGGATGCAGAAAAATACCGGGATAACCTAAAAAAGTTGGCCGGACTGATTCGAAAGAGCGGTAAGGTTTATGTCCTTGCCGGAGCCGGGTGCAGCACGGAAAGCGGCCTGCCTGATTTCCGCAGCCCCGGTACCGGCCTGTGGGAAAAAATAGATCCTATGAAGTATTCTACTTCAGAGGTGCTTTACCGTGATCCGGTTTCCTTTTATAAATATGGCTTTCCGCGCTTTAAAGAGTTGACGCGGGCTCAGCCCAATGCCGGTCATTATGCGCTGGCCGAACTGGAGCAGATGGGTTTTATTAAGGGCCTGGTTACTCAAAATATTGACGGCCTACATTTTAAGGCCGGATCAAAACGGATCTGGGAAGTACATGGGCACCTGCGAACCGCCAGCTGCACCGGGTGTGGTGCCGGTTATTCATTTCAAACCCTCCTGGATAAGCTTGATTCCGGTGAAATCCCTCCCCTTTGTTCCTGCCGGAATATGATCCGCCCGGATATAGTTTTATTTGGCGATTCTATGTCCGCCCCCTATTTTGAGGCGGAGCGGACCTTGCAGGCCGGCTGTGATCTCCTGCTGGCGATAGGGACCAGCCTCAGCGTGTACCCGGTTGCCGGGCTGCCCCGCCTGGCCCGGCAACTGGCCATCATAAACTTACAGCCCACCCCTTATGATGGGGAGGCGGCGGTAATAATTCAACAGAAAATATCCAAAACACTGGGCGATCTGCTTAACGAGTTGAAATCCAAGCCGGAAAAGCGATCTTTTTGAGCAATCCAACATTATAGAACAGTGGTTACGGTTATGATATATTACAATAAGTAAATATTAATACAGGAGAGGGTTATCTTGCCAAAGTTTAGAGTGAGATTTGCCCCCAGTCCCACCGGAGAACTGCATATCGGAGGCGCTCGAACCGCTTTGTTTAACTTGCTTTATGCCCGGGCTACCGGAGGGGTCTTCATACTGAGGATAGATGACACGGATCTGGAGCGTTCCCGCCCTGAATTTACGGAAGGTCTGCTGGAATCGCTCCGCTGGTTGGGCCTGGATTGGGATGAAGGCCCTTATTTGCAATCAGAATATCTGGATGGATACAGGAGGGAGATAGACCGGTTGCTCTCTGACGGCAAGGCCTACCGCTGTTACTGCAGTGCGGAAGATCTGGAAATCGGCCGGGAGGAAGCCCGCCGGGAAAAAAGACCCTTTCTGTATCCCGGCAAATGCCGCAATTTAACTTCAGACCAGGAAAAGCAGTTTCACCGGGAAGGGCGAAAGCCGGTGGTTAGACTCAAACTCCCCCAAAAAGGAGAAACCGTGGTGGCAGATCAGATTCGGGGAGAGGTACATTTTGATAATGATAACCTGGACGATTTTATAATTATGAAATCAAACGGTCTGCCCACCTATAACTTTGCCAGCGTGGTTGATGACAAACGGATGAATATCACCGATGTAATCCGTGCTGAAGAGCATCTCTCCAATACTCCCCGTCAACAACTTTGCGCCCAGGCCCTGGGCTACCCTCTCCCCAGATATGCCCACGTGCCTATGATCCTGGCTCCCGATCGCAGCAAGCTCAGCAAAAGGCACGGCGCCACTTCGGTGGAACAGTTTCGACAGGAAGGCTATCTGCCGGAAACACTGGTTAACTACATGGCCTTGCTGGGATGGGCTCCGGAAGGCGATGAATTTTTTTCTTTAGCGGAGGCGGCCCCCCGGTTCAAACTGGACCGGGTAAATAAAACCGCCGCCGTTTATGATGTGGCCAAACTGACCTGGATGAACGGCCATTACCTGCGGGAAAGCAAACTGGAGAGGATTGCCGCCCTGGCTATACCCTTTTTGGTAGCGGAAGAACTGATCTCCCCCGAAATGGGCCTTGAAGAAAAACGGCGCCTGGAACAGGTAGTGGAACTGGTTAGGCAAAGGGAGAAGACACTTTTGGAACTGGCCCGCGCCTCAACCTATTTTTACCGGGATGATTTTGCCTATGACCGGAAGGGAGTGGAGAAACATTTTCGGGGGGAAGGAACCCCCCGGACACTTCGCTTTTTAGCCGCCGGTTTGGAGGCACTTCCCGACGCCGATTCAAATGCCTTTGCCCGAACATACCAGGAGCAGGCAGTGGAACTGGGGCTGCCCTTGGGAAAACTGATGCCGCTTTCCCGGTTGGCTATTACCGGGAGAACCATGGGCCCGGAACTGTTTGACATCATGGCGGTCCTTGGCACCCAAAAGGTATCAGAAAGGCTGTTACGGGCAGCCGAGTATATTGAAACCAACCGTTAATAAAAAAGTGCCGATACCGCTTCCAGGATTAATTAGCCGGTTAAAGCCAAATACTATTGACTTTAACCGGGGTCATACAGAGAATGGCGCTGCCGTTTATTCACAGCCT
>CAYXBB010000017.1:9874-16747 GCA_964463285.1 uncultured Syntrophomonadaceae bacterium
GGTAGCATGGCAACTTGGGGTAGCACGGCAGGAAGGAAGAGATCGCGATGTGACCTTTAAATTCCAAATACATATTACCGTAGGATGGTAGCAAGGTAGGTAGAGCCTTTTGCCCCTTGAGAAAGGGTTTTTTATTTTTAAGTAACCAAGTGGAGGGTCTAACTTGAATAAAAAAATATTAAAAATCACATTTTTACTGATATTGGCGGTTATGTTTCTTGTTCCCCTGGGATGCTCTCCCGAGAACAAAACAGAAGGTGTTTACAGTATTGGGATTGTTCAGATTATCAGACATGAGGCACTGGATCTGGCCAAGGATGGATTTATAAAAGCCCTGGAAGATGAGGGGTTTGCAGAGGGAACCAATCTGAATATCAGCTACAAATGCGCCGAAGGTGAGCAGGCTACCGCCCGGGCAATTGCCGACGGTTTTGTAGCCGATAAGGTCGATCTGATCCTGGCAATCGCCACTCCGGCAGCCCAGGCGGCGGCCCAGGCTACTCAGGAAATACCTATTCTGATTACGGCGGTAACCAATCCTATGGACGTAGGGGTAGATGACCTTCAAAGGCCGGGCGGCAACGTTTCCGGAACCACCGACCTGAATCCCGTGGAGGAACAGTTGGCACTGATCAAGGAGATAAAACCGGAGGCCCAGACCGTGGGTATTATCTACAACCCGGGCGAAAGCAATTCCGTCTTTCAAGTTAAACTGGCCAGGGAAGAGGCCCCAAAATTGGGACTTACTCTGATCGAAAAAACAGCTCCGACCGGAAACGACGTGTTGGCTGCGGCGGAGGCACTGGTAGATACGGATGCGATTTACATCCCCACCGATAACACGGTGGTGGCGGCCATAGATTCAGTGCTGAAAGTAGCAGAAGCAGAAAAAATAATAGTAATCTGCGGAGAAGATAATTCGGTAAAAGCGGGGGCGCTGGCTACCGTAGCCGGTATAGATTATTACCAGCTGGGTTACCAGACCGGCAAAATGGCGGCTAAAATACTTAGAGGCGAGGCAGAACCTGCTACCATGCCTATTGAGGGCCAGGATTCCTACGTCGATTTGGTAAATATCACCGCTGCCGAAAGGCTGGGACTGGAACTTCCCCAGTCGTTACTGGAACGGGCTGAAATCTATACGGAATAAAGATAAAGCGTCTTTAAGGGAAATTAACACAGTTTAATACAGGGCAACCGGGCACCGTAATCTGCTCCCTGTCGGGCTGCCCTGTATACACTGCAGCATTTATCTGGAGGTGGGTCGGTGTCCGCGGTAGTAGTACACGGCGCAATATTACTGGGACTGCTATACGCTATCATGGTGCTGGGGGTTTTTTTAACCTTTCGGGTCCTAAATTATGCGGACCTGACTGTGGACGGCAGTCTGCCCCTGGGGGCCGCAATCACCGCCTCATTAATTGCCTCCGGGGCCAACCCCTTTTGGGCCACCCTGGTTGCGCCCCTGCTGGGGGCGATCGCGGGTCTGGTTACCGGCATCTTGCATACCAAATTTTCGATTACCCCGCTACTTTCCGGGATATTAACCTCCATCGGTCTCTATTCCATTAACCTACGGATTATGAACAGTCCTAACATATCCCTGTTGCGGGAAACAACGGTTTATGACTACTTTGTCTTGAGCGGAATGCCCCTGCGAAACGGAGAATATTTAGCAGCCGGTCTGGTGGTTGTATTTCTAGTACTGGCACTTTATTTTTTCCTACACACCGAGATGGGGCAGGCACTGCGAGCTACCGGCGACAACGAAATAATGATGCGCAGCCTGGGTGCAAATACCGATAACCTGAAAATTTTGGGTCTGAGTCTTTCCAATGCCCTGGTGGCCTTATCCGGGGCAATGATTGCTCAATACCAGGGCTTTGCTGATGTTAATATGGGTATCGGCACCATTATTGTCGGCCTGGCCTCGGTAATTATCGGTGAAGTGTTATTTGGAATTAAATCCATACTGGGAAGGGCCATAGCGGTAGTTTTCGGTTCGGTAGTATACCGTTTAACCATAGCGCTGGTGTTGAGGCTGGGGTTTATCGAACATACCGATCTGCGTTTGTTCACTGCGCTGCTGGTTACCCTGGCCTTGATTGCACCCGAGCTGAGCAAAAGATTTAAAGCCAATGCCGGCGGTGATTTAACAATATAACGGTTGGAAACTGCGAGGCTTTCAAAAAATGTTAGATGTAAAATGTTTGACCAAGGTATTTTACCGGGGGAGTATAAACGAAAGGATAGCCTTGAATAAGGTGAGCATTTGTCTGGAAGAAGGCCAGTTTGCCACGATTATCGGTGGTAACGGCGCCGGCAAATCCACCTTGTTGAAATGTATTGCCGGCATCTACCAGGCAGAGAGGGGAAGAATAAATTTAAACGGCCGGGAGGTTACCCGGCTTCCCGATTACCAAAGAGCATCTTCAATCTGCCACGTGTTTCAAGATCCGATGGTAGGAACGGCCGCCTCCCTGACCGTGGAAGAAAACCTGGCCCTGGCTTTGCGAAGGGGAGAAAAACGAAGGTTGCGCTGGGCGATCACCGATCGAGATAGGGGAATGTTTAAAAATAAGCTGTTAAACCTGCAGTTGGGCCTGGAGGATCGGTTAAATTCCCCGGTAAAACTGCTTTCCGGGGGGCAACGCCAGGCCTTGGCCTTGCTCATGACCACCCTAAAAAAACCCAAACTGGCCCTGTTGGATGAACATACCGCCTCCCTGGATCCCAAAACCGCCAACACGGTTCTTGATCTAACCCGGCAACTGATTGAAAACCAGGAAATAACCACCCTGATGGTCACCCATAACATGGAGCAGGCATTAAGGATGGGCCACCGGACGATCATGATGCATGAGGGGAAAATAATCCTGGATGTTTCCGGCCCGGAAAGGAAAAACCTGACGGTCTCCCACCTGGTAGATATGTTTTACCAGGCCAGTGGGGAGGTGCTGCAGCAAGACCGCCTTTTACTGGCGAAAAATCATTAATTGCCTAAAAATCTATCTCCCAGCCAGCCGATTGTACTCCGTGAGCATCTGTTCGGCAAAGTGGGAAGAGGAATAAAGGGCGGCGTTCTGATAAGCCCGCTCACGCATTTTGCAGTGAAGCTCCTTATCCTGCAACAATTTAACTATTGCTTCCGCGAAGGAAGCGACCGAAAGATTGGTTAACAAACCATCCTCCAGATGGGTAACCATCTCTGCCGCTCCAAAAGCCCCGACTGCTATTACCGGTAAACCCTGGGCTTTGGCCTCCCCGATAACCAGCCCCTGAGTTTCAGTAATCGATGGAAACACAAACAGATCGGCGCCGGCATAACAATGCATAACCTTATATCTGGGGAGCATGCCGGTAAAGGTTACCCGGTCGGCCAGGCCCAAATCCAGGGCTAAGCAGCGCAACTGATTTTCTTGAGGCCCTTTACCGGCCAGTACCAGGTGTATATTGGGAAGTGCACGGGTGGCCAGGGCAACTGCGTTTAGCAAAAAGGCAATATTTTTTTCCTTACCCAGGCGTCCTACAAACAATAACACCCTGTTTTTAGCCTCTATCTGGTAAGTTTCCCTTAACCATCCCGGATCGGCATTAATAAAATCTTTAAGATCCAAACCGGTAGGTATGGTCCGGATGGGAGCCTGAACCCCAATATTATGAAGATAGTTTTCCACCATTTGAGAAGGCGCAACCACCAGCTGGCAGTACTTGTTACAGAAATCGCGGCTGACGTTTCTTACCAGGCGCCGGGAAGTGGTTTTACCCCAGGGGAGGTAATGAACATATTGATCGTAAAGGGTATGAAATGTGAATACCAGGGGAATTTTGTAACGCCGGGCGGCACGGGCTCCAAGTCTACCCAGCAAAAAAGGTGAGTGAGCGTGAATAATATCCAGCCCTATCCGCCGGATAGTAGGCCCCAGGTTTACCGAGATGGGTATGGGTAGAGCAAAGTCCGGCATAGTGGGAGCAGGAATAGAGATAAACCTGAACACCTTCTCTTCACGCGGACAATGAAGCAGGGGATAGTCCGGGCCAAATACAAACACCTCATGTCCCCGAGCGGTAAATTCCCTTGAAAACAGTTCCATTGAACGCACTACCCCACTGGTATAAGGGCGAAAACTGTCTGTAAAAAAGCCTATTTTCAATGTGGTCCACTCCCGGGTGCCAATTTAGCAGTTATAAAATAATGCCGTAGCAAAAAAGAAGGGGTTTAGTTACCCGGCAAAAAGCATCCGGAAGGTATCGGTCAATCCTTACCCGGTCCAGCTACCGGGACCAGGGAGAACCCATATTTCTCCACAACCTCATCCTGAAGAGAGGTAAATTCGGTCTTTATGGCCTGCAAATCCGTCGAGGTAAGATTGTAATCTTCCGGTCGGGAGGCAGATAGAATTTCCGAAACCGGTAATATTCGATGGCGCCAATTGCGGTGAACCCAGGTGATCTGGTAATCGACCTGGTTAATCCAGGTATGGCCGGTTTGCATATCCTTGGAAATTTCCGTCCTGATCACCAGGCCGTATTGCACCTTGGGAGTGGGGATATACGGTTCCCAATGAAATTGGTTGGAGATGAAGTTACCCAAAGAGTAAGCTACCAGGGTCTGACGAGGCGGTCCATTTCCCTGCTCTGTGGTAATCCACTCCATAGGCTGCATAACGTGAGGATGGCCACCGATAATCAGGTCGGCTCCAGCGGCGGCCAGCTGCCGGGCCAGGTCCCGGTGAAAGTCGGTAGGGGCAAACCAGTACTCATGTCCCCAGTGCATGTAGATTACCACCAGATCGGCGCCATTTTCCCGGGCCGTGGAAATATCTTTTATGATCGGATCAATAGTATTAAAATCCGGTATATAGTTTATGGCATACTCATGCCCGGCAGGAACCGGTATGCCGTTAGTGCTTTCGGTGTAAGCGGAGAAGAATATATTGATGCCGTTTACCTCTGTAATCAGCGGAACCCGGTCCCCGGGCTGGGCGTAAGTGCCAAAGCATTTTAAACCGGCGTCGGTAAGGCAGTTGATGGTCCTGACCAAACCGTTCAGGCCCATATCCAGGCTGTGGTTATTGGCGGTAGACAGCAGGTCGAATCCGGCTTGTTTCAGGTTGTCCGCCAACGCATCGGGGGTATTAAATGTAGGAAAACCGCTAAACCCGTGCTCCGGGCCGGCCAGAACGGTCTCGAAATTTCCCACAGTTAAATCGGCGGATTTAAGATAAGGAGCAATAAAGCTAAAGCTGGGGCCAAAATCGTAGCTTCCAGCGGCAAAGGCCTGTTCCACCTGGGTTAAATGAGCCATTATATCGCCGGCCGTTATTAAGGTAGCGGTGCGAATATCGGGGGGAGGGGGGGGGTCGGGGTTATTGGCAGGATCATCGGCGGGGACGGGATGGGGTTCAGGTTGAGCAGAAGTAAAAAAGGAGGTGAACCAGGGCATATCCAGGAAATAGCCGGCCATTACGGCCAACACCAGCAAAAAAATAACTGTCAATATAACTCGTTTTACCTTCATATACTGTATCCATCTCCCCGGGTCAGGATTAACCTCCTCTGAATTATAACACTTGCTTCTCGTTAATGCCATAAGCCAAATTTTAAATATAGGATTTAGAATACCGCCACTTTATAGAACAGATACACTGAAATTAATTTTATATAGGGAAGGAACTGTGTAAATTATGTAGAATATATACATATCGCATATAATTGGCGAAATAGATTGGTAACGGATACATGGTAATCAAACATCTATAGCCGAAACAAATAGAATGTTGTCGGGAGCTAATTAAAATCTAAGAATGTTTTATAATGGGGAATATAATATATATAGTGGGAGGGATTAATTTGGCGACTGTATTTAGAGATGAGCAGCAGGTGTACGAATGTATAGGAGAATTCATAAGGCAGGTAAGTAAAGATGAAGTGGTAGGGCCAAACATCAAGTGCTGTGGGCTGATCATAAAATACCAGTTCACTAATCCCCCTTGTGAAATAACTATTGATGCCCGAAACTTATGCCGGGAAAACGCCTATTTTAATGTCTACTGTGGAGAATCATGCCTGCAGCCTGATGTGATCCTGATCATGGAAGCGGATATCGCTCACCGTTTTTGGTGCGGCAGCCTGGATCTGATTACCGCTCTAACCAGGCGTCAGATCATTGCCCGGGGACCAGTTCATAAGGTGATGCGCATGTTACCGTCAATAAGACCGGTCCATAGTATCTACAGAGAACATTTGAAGAAAATTGATTTCCAGGAACTCAACCAACAAATGGCCTGAAACCCAATTAGGCCAAGTTATGTAAACTTTGAGAAGAAGGAGGGACAGAGGTCATTTTTCCTGCGCCCGGTTCTAACGGTTAAACTTAATACATAAACTAGAGCAGGAAATCAGGAAACTCAAAAAGGAACCGGGAGGAAAATATGGATCAGCTTACGGTTTACGGCATAGCCCTGGTGCCGGTGATGGTGGGGTTAAATGAGCTGTTAAAGCGCTCCGGCCTGCCAAGCCGGTTCATCCCCTTGGCTTCGATGCTGATGGGTTATTTTTTCTCATTCTTTTACCTGTCGGAAGGCGACTACAAACGGGCATTAATACTGGGAACCGTTTTGGGTTTATCTTCAATCGGTCTTTTTTCGGGAACCAAGAACACCTTTGCCAGGTCTCGGAGGTTATAATGGGCCTGATAGTTTTCAAATTATTTTTTTTAATTTTTTAGTTTACATAAGATATATTATCGGAAGTTGTTTTTTAAATTTGTTTAGCTTCCCCGGGAACGCAAATAATACTCCAGCACCGCCCGGCCTACCGGAAGCGCATCCATGGAAGCCATGTTACCTCCTTCGATCACCACCGCCACCT
>CAYXBB010000017.1:16757-37408 GCA_964463285.1 uncultured Syntrophomonadaceae bacterium
CCACGATGCCGGGTGATTCAGCCGGACCATAGGTCACATACCAGCAGTCATTTCCTTTTAATGTATCAGCCGCTGAATCCCTTTCCGCCGTCCCGGTTTTTCCGGCAACTGTGAAGCCGGAAATCGCTCCCGCCCTGGAGGGCGCCCCGGCACCCTGAACTGCCTCCACCAGAGAATCATGAACTGCTTTCACCACCGCCGGGCTAATCGGCGTTTCCTTCCAACAGGAAACCTCCTTTTCCATAAGCAGTCGTGGCTGCATGATGGAACCATCCCCGGCAAAAGCGCTGTAGAGCAGGGCTGCCTGCAGCGGCGTGATCATGGCCTCACCCTGGCCGTAGCCGCTGTCGGCAAGCTGGATCTCGTTTTTGATCCCCTCCCCAGCCAGGCGGGAACGGGCCACCGGAAGCGGAAAGGGGATCTGCTCGCCGAAACCAAAGAGCTCGCCGTACTTCATAAATTTTTCTCCGCCCAGGGCCAGACTGGCCCGGGCGAAGTAGATATTATCCGAATATTTCATAGCTTCCTTCAAATCGGGGTTTTCTACCTCGGGGTGGACCCGCCGCACCTGATAATCCCCCCAGGCCGGCGAAGGCTGCCAACTTTCACCCCGGATCCCGATCTTTTCGGCGGGATCCAGAGCCCCCTCACTGATCGCCGCCGCCGCGGTGAAGGGCTTGAGGATGGAGCCCGGGGGATAAAGCCCGGATAGGGCCCGATTCATCAAGGGCTGCGCATCGCTATCCAGCAGTTCCTGCCACTCCGAACCGCTTAGCCCGGCGATAAAGCGGTTTGGGTCAAATCCCGGGTTGCTGCAAAGGGCTAAAATATCGCCGTTTTGCGGATCAAGGGCCACCACCGCCCCCTTCTTCTCGCCCAAAGCCTCGGCAGCGCATTTTTGCAAATCCGAATCGATGGTCAGCGTAATATCCCGACCCTCCACAAGTTCACGGGTGGCGATCAGGGATACCTCTTTGCCCTCCGCATCCAGGATCCGCAGCGAATAGCCCCTTTTGCCGGAGAGTTGGGCATCCAAGGCCGCCTCCAGCCCGGCCTTGCCCAGCAGGTCGCCGGCCAGATAGTCCTTCGTTTGATCGGTGGAATTCTCTTTTTCAGCCAGTTCTTCGGCGGTGATTTCCCCCAGGTAGCCGATCAGATGAGCCGCCGCCGGTCCCGCCGGATAATAGCGCCTCCCCACCTCGCTGATCATTACCCCGGGGATCTCCAGCAGGGGATCCACCAGCTCCTTCTCCTCCTCGGGGGCCAGGAGGGTCAGGGGTACATAAAGCCCCTCTTTGACCCAGGGCTGATGCAATTTCCCGACAGTGATCTCGGCGGGCAGCCTTAGAATTTTTTCAACCGCTTGGGCGAAGGCGTTTTCATCCTCATAAACCCCGGGAACAGCTCCCAGTTCCTTGAAAACCCGGGGGCCGGCCAGGGCTTGACCTCTCCGATCGTAGATCACCCCACGTTTGGGATTTGCGCTTTTTAACTCCACCCGGGAATTGTCGCCAAGCTGCGGAAAGATTAGCCCGGGATGCCACTGCAATTGCCAGGGGGATTTTTTGTTTTCACGGCAGAGCTCCATCCGGTATTGCAGGGGAATCGTTCCAACGGTAGATGTCTCCAACTTTGCAGCAATTGAGATGATCGCCCGTCCGGCATCGGCGGACTCTTCCTCCTCCATTCCCTCGAGCTCCACTGCGTAAAGACCGATCCCCTGGGTAATCTTGGTATAGCGTTCCAGAAATTCTTCCCGGGGATAAGCTTCCCGGGAAGCGTCGTCCAGGAGCTCATACATCCCCTCATAATCCCCTTCTCCCCACAGGAGATAAAATTTTTCTACCGCCACTTCGGGGTGAAGCGGATTGCAGCCGGAAGCAAGCGATATAATAAATAACAGCAGTAGCAAGAATAAGCCGGATAGTTTCCGGGTAATTTTTTTGTTCATGACTTATTATCCTCTCCCGATTCAGCTCTCCCCTGGGGGTTATTTTCTTTTTTTGATTTATTATATCAAAACATTTGCCGATCGATGGCCCCAAAAAATAAAAGGAGCAGTGTCCCTGCTCCTTGATAATTTTCTCCAGTACCTAGTTTTACCGGCAGCAGCCTTTACTACCGCCCCCTTCTACCCTGGGGCGCATGGTTTCACAGAAAGTCTGGCTTGAGGTAGAAGCTCTCGCCTGCCTCCCTTCACTTTCCAGATCTTCGGCAAATTCAAAATCACCGAGGTGGAAAAGATCCTCCCCCTCGCTTCCATCCTTGACCCAAATTTCATGGGCCGTGCAGTGATCGCCTTCTCCCCAAAAGACACAACTGTTCACCTTGCACCTTACTTCCGGCATAGACAACAACCTCCCTAAAGCTGTAATTATCTACTAGGATGGCCGGATTAACCCGGGCCTATCCTATCCTATTTATTCCGGTTTATCGGGAAGTTGTCTCCGGCCGGGCTTCCGCCGGTGCCATAACTCCGCCATCTTCCACCCGGAGATCATCATAAGAGAGATCCGCATAATGCAGACGCCCTGATGAACGGATCAATAAATTTTCCACCGCCACATTGCCTTCAGCTTCTCCATATATTTCCAGTGATCTGGCGGTAATGTTTCCCTTGAGCGAACCGCTACTTTCAATCAGCACCTGCAGGCCGTTGTTCAACTCACCGTTAAAATTTCCCCTGATCAGCACTAAAGAGGAGGGCTCCTGTTCTTTTTTGGGTTTCGGTTCAAACACTGACCTCAATATTCTTAAAATGCCCACGGACTGATCACCTCAAAAACATTATAACGCCTGCCTTTTAGCGGTGCAACTTTTGCCGGGCGGGCTACAACTGCCACAGGCCGGAAAAAAGGTTACCCCTTTTACGGCCGGCAAAACCTTATTTAATAACTTAAAGCCGGTTGACAAACCGACCGTTTTTTCATATAGTGGGTTTACGCTTGGCGCCCGGTAAAAACCATCGGGCCGCAATTGACAGGAAACAGGCGATGAGCGGAACCAGTAACTTAGGGTTGCCTTTACAGAGAGCCGCCGGACGGTGCAAGGCGGCAGGGGAACTTAAGCGAACTCCTCCGGGAGCCGCCGGCCGAAATGGCAAGCTCCAGAGTAGGTCCGGCCGGTAAGACACCGTTATCGTACTTACAAGCGGGCAGCTTGCACCCCAAGCTGCAAAAAGAGTGGTACCGCGGAACCGGCCTTTCGTCTCTTTGATGAAAGGCTTTATTTTGTGCCTGTTGGCCGAAACATTACCTAATCCAGGAGGCGACTAATTCTATGGGTGAAAAAATTTATATTTTTGACAGCACTCTCCGGGATGGAGAGCAGACCCCCGGGGCCCGCCTGAATTTTGCGGAAAAACTGGAAGTGGCCCGTCAGTTGGCCCGGTTGAAGGTAGATGTAATTGAAGCCGGATTCCCGGTTTCCTCTCCGGGTGAATTCAAGGCAGTCCGAGAAATTTCCCGCAAGGTTAAAGGACCGACAATTTGTGGTTTGGCCCGTTGTTTATCCGCAGACATCGATGCCGCCTGGGAGGCAATCAAAGAGGCCGCCCACCCTCGCCTCCACGTTTTCCTGGGCTCTTCCGATATCCATATGCGCTATAAATTGAAGCAGGATCCGGAAACCTGCCTGCAGCAGGCAGTGGAGGCCGTTAAATATGCCAAAAAATATACTTCCGACGTGGAGTATTCTCCGGAGGATGCCACCCGTGCAGACGAGCCCTACCTGTACCGCCTGCTGGAAGAGGTTATAAAAGCCGGCGCTACAGTAATAAACATTCCTGATACTGTGGGCTACGCCCTGCCCGACGAATTTGGAGCCTTGATCCGGCGCCTTCGGGAAAACGTTCCCGGTATGGACCGGGTAACCTTGAGCGTGCACTGCCATGATGATCTGGGCCTGGCGGTGGCCAACTCCCTGACGGCAATTGAAAACGGTGCCCGCCAGGTGGAATGCAATATAAACGGCATTGGGGAGCGGGCCGGCAACGCTGCTCTGGAAGAGATCGCGGTAGCTCTGCACATCCGTAAATCCTATTATCCCTATCATACCGGATTAAACCTGCAGGAGATTTATCATACCAGCCGCCTGGTAAGCAAACTGACCGGCGTACCCATCCCGGTTAACAAAGCGGTAATCGGGATTAACGCTTTTGCCCACTCCTCCGGAATTCACCAGGACGGAGTATTGAAACATAAACAAACTTATGAAATAATCGATGCCGAACTGATCGGCGGCAAAGCTGCCCAAATGATCCTCACCGCCCGTTCCGGACGCCACGCCGTACAGCACCAGTTGGATCGGTTGGGATTTACCCTGGACCAGGATCAACTGGAAGCATTGTACACCCGCTTTTTAGAACTGGCTGACAAGAAAAAAGAAGTTTACCTGGAAGATCTGGAGGCTCTGGCTATAGATAGCCTGTTTACTGCCGAACCCACTTACCACCTGGATTATCTGCAGACCGTTAGCGGCAGTAAAAGTATTCCGGCGGCGGTAATCCGGCTTACCAGAAACGATGGAGCACTGATTGAAGAGATGGCCGTAGGCTCCGGTCCTATTGATGCGGCTTTCAATGCCATCAATAAAATTGCCGGTATGGATATCCGCCTGGATAACTATCAACTCCGGGCGGTTACCGAAGGCCGGGACGCCCTGGGAGAGGTTTCGCTTAATATGTCCTTGAGCCAAAACAAAGAAATTACCGGCCGGGGAACCAGTACAGACATCATAGAAGCCAGCGTAAAAGCCTATCTGGATGGGCTTAACAAACTGCTTAAAATTAACGGAATTACCCGGGGATAGGGGTCAGTGGAAACCGGATTTTTCTTATAACCTTTATCCGGTAAACAGTGCCTGGGCGGCCCGACAGGTAGCCCCCAGGGCATGAGACAGGGTGAGCGCTCCCTGCAAAAATGCTGCATAGGGCGGTCTCAGCGGCCCGTCGGCGCTGAGCTCGCTGGTAGCTCCCTGAATAAACGTCCCCGCGGCCATAATAACCGGATCATCGTAGCCCGGCGGGATGGCGGGAACAGGTTTTACATAATCCTCCACCGGAGAAGAGCTTTGAATGGCCCGACAGAACGTCTCCAGCCTGGTGCGATCTCCGAGTATAATGGCCTGCACTATATCTCCCCTCGGTTGATCATAGCGAGGTTTAACCGAGTAGCCCATTTTTTCAAAAAGCCCGGCGGCAAACACAGCATTTTTTAGAGCGCTGCCCACCAGGTTGGGAGCCAAAAATAACCCCTGAAACAGGTTGCGCTTGCCGGTCATCGCCCCTAAATTGCCGTATAGCCCGGGGGCGGTAAGCCGGGAAGATATTTTATGGATCAGCTCTTCCTTGCCGACCAGGTAACCTCCGCCGGCGGCAAGGCCCCCACCCGGGTTTTTTATCAGCGAGCCCACCGCCAGGTCCGCTCCTAGGGCAGTGGGCTCGCTGGTCTCCACAAATTCTCCATAACAATTGTCCACCATTACCTGGATTTGGGGATAGGTAGAACGGACGGCGTTGATAAGTGCTTTTAACTTCGGGATGGTCAGTGCCTGGCGATCAATTTCGTAGCCGATGGAGCGCTGTATATAGGCCACCTTTGGTTTAAAGCCGGGGGTTAGCTGAGAAAGCTCCGGCTCACCGGTACCGGTAAGCGGTAAATAACGGTGAGCAATTCCCCATTCCCTCAAAGTTCCTTCCTCTCCGCCCTTACTGCCTACCACTGCCTGCATGGTGTCATAAGGTTTTCCGGTAACAAACAGCAGTTCCTCGCCCGGGCGAAGTAAGCCAAACAGGGCCAGGGTCAGGGCATGGGTTCCCGATACAATCTGATGGCGTACCAGGGCGGCTTCGGTTTCAAATATCCGGGCATAGATCGATTCTAATTTTTCCCTTCCCCGGTCATGATCACCATATCCGCTGCTGTCCTGAAAATCCTCCTCCCCGATCCTTTCCTGCTGCAGGGCCTTTAGCACCCGGTGCTGGTTAACAAACACGGTATGGTCAATGGCCTCCCAGAGGGGCGAAGCCTCTTCCAAAGCCTCGCCTATCCACCTCCTCAGTGGTGGAGGAAAGGAAAAACAGTCCAGCCATTTAGGGTAATCCATTATCGATATAACAAACCTCCTTCTAAACATGGGGACGGTTCTTCTGTTAACAATTGCTCAAAACTGTTTTTGGGTTTTTCTCCGTCCCTGAGATCAGTTCCCAAATGTAGGCTATTTGCTTGGTAAGAAGATCAAACCCTGTTCCTTTCAAAGCGGAAACACCGGTCACCGGGCTGCTGGTCGGCCACCAGGGTATCATCGCCGGTCCGTTAACCAGATCCAGCTTGTTTCCCACAAGTTTATAGTGTACCGGATAGCGGCTGCTGAATTCAAACAGGTAGCGGTCAACTTCCGCAGCAAATTCTGCTCGGGAAGGATCACTGCAGCTTAAATCCACCAGATTTAGGATCAGGTCCGCCCTGGAAAGTGCCTGTAAGGTCAGGAACAGCTTTGTGCGTTCGGTGGTGCCCAAAGCGGGCTTTTCCTGCAGGCAAAAGGTATCTGTCAAGGTAAGTCGAGAGAGAAATTTCCCGGGGCGATTAACAACAAATGTATGCGCAGTCCGGCGGTGGTATCCGTTAAATACCATTTTACTCCTGGCCGTTTTCGGGGTTACAATTCCCACCCCTTTTCCGGCACCGCCAGACTCATAATAATAAAGCCGGGTAGCCCCCAGGTGTTCACACCAGTTGATACAAAACAGGGTTTTGCCGCTGCCGCGTGCTCCCACCACCGCAATATTCAGGGTCATCCTTCTTCCACCGTCAAGTCTTTGGCGTCAATGGTCATCAAGTCTTCCCGTGAAAGGTTCTCCTGCCTGCTTAGCCGCAAAGCCTGACGGCGAAGAGATCTTTCCAGTATATTCCTAACCAGGCGGGCATTGCTGAAATTAGAGCTGTGGTAATAGTGATTGCCCGCCAGATGCCGTTTCAGGCAGGAGCGGGCCGCGGGCGCCCACCGGTAATGGCGCTCGGTAGCCATCATATCGGCAATGGCCAGCAATTCGTCGATTGTGTAGTCAGGGAAATCAATTTGAATGGGAAAACGGGATGATAATCCAGGGTTAAGGGATATAAAACGGGACATTTCCAAACGGTATCCAGCCAACACCAGAACAAATACATTGCGGTAATCCTCCATTCCTTTTACCAGAACATCGATCGCTTCCTTGCCAAAATCCCTTTCTCCCCCCCGCCCCAGGGAATAGGCCTCATCTACAAACAATATCCCACCCATTGATTTTTTTATCTTGTCCCGGGTTTTCTGGGCAGTCTGCCCAATATATTCTCCTACCAGGTCTGCTCTTTCCACTTCTACCAGATGTCCCTGGGGCAATACCTTGAGCCCTTTAAATATTTGTCCCAGCAACCTGGCCACGGTAGTTTTGCCTGTTCCCGGATTTCCTTTAAAGATCATGTGCAGTACCTGGGGGCTGCTTCGAAGTCCACAGGCATCTCTTTTCTGTTGTATCTCCAGGTAGGCTTTAATTTCCAGAACCACCTGTTTTACCTGTGACAATCCCACCAGCCGATTAAGCTCAAACAGCGCAGAAGCTAGTAGCGCATTGTTTTCCGACTCATCACCGGTAGGCTCCGGGGCACCCGGCAGTTCACTTAGGGCTTTCAGCGCCGCAAGGGTATTTAGTTCCCCCCGGCTGATCTGTTTCCGGATCTGATCAAAACGCTGCGTTTTGGTCACCCGTGCCCCCCTCCCCCCTGCCTCTTGGTTATTATACGCTACGGTCGACAAAAGAGAGAAAGCGGTTTTCGAGTTTTCCGGCGATAATAAAAAAAACACTTGTGGAAAGTGCCTGCCAGGTCGGTCTTACAAACCGTGAAAAATTTTATTCCGGCCGGGGTTCTTCATCGGTCTGCAAGTTAATATTTCTAAAAGGAATGATGGTGGAGACAGCATGCTTGTAAACCAGCTGTTGTTTTCCCTCCACATCCAGCAGAATTGTAAAGTTGTCAAAGCTGCGCACAATGCCCTTTATCTGGTAACCGTTGACCAGAAATACCGTGGTTAGCATGTTCTCTTTTCGGGCCTGATTTAAAAATGTGTCCTGAAGATTAACCGGTCCTTTCATTGGAAAGGCTCCCTCCATTCATCAGATTAGCTGTTAATATTCTCCTATTATGCCGGGTTTTCCTTCACCCGGGTGCAAATAATTTCAGCAATAGCGGACAATTCGTCGTCTTTCTCATATTCCAGCCAGCAAATCCGGGAATCTTTTCTGAACCAGGTAAGCTGTCGCTTGGCCAGGTGGCGGGTATCCCGATAAATAGATTCCACTGTATCCTGCCAGCCGGCCCCACCGGCCAGGTACTGCACAAGTTGCCGGTAACCCAAGCTCTGCAGGCCCCGGCATTCCGGAGAGAAACCCATGGCCAGCACCTGTTTCACCTCATTTAAAAACCCCTTATCCAGCATGGAGTTCAATCGGATATGTGCTCGCTCGTAAAGCCGGTGGCGGGGCAAGGTGAGGCCGAACATGAGAAGGTCGAAGGCCGGTTTTTGTTGCCTGGTAATCTCCTCCTGCTCCGAGATAGGACGCCCATCCTGCAGGTAAACTTCCAGCGCCCTTATAATCCGGCGCTGGTCGCGAGGGTGGATCTTTTCAGCGGCCCGGGGATCCACCTGCTCTAATTGTTGGAAAAGTGCTTCGGGGCCTTTCCTGCCGGCCTCTTCCCGCAACCGGCGGCGCAGTTGCGTACTTTTTCCCCGGGCTATAAAAGCGTACTGGTCGACAACCGCATTTACATACAGGCCGCTTCCTCCCACCAGCAGGGGAATTTTTCCTTTGGCGACAACCTTTTTAATTGCGCTGTAAGCCGCCGCTTGGTAGTCGGCCACGCTGAACTGCTGATCCGGCTCCACCAGATCGATCAGGTGATGGGGGACCAGTTGTCGCTCGCTTTGGTCGGGTTTAGCCGTACCGATATCCAGATAGCGGTAAATTTGCGCCGAATCGGCGGTGAGTATCTCTGCATTAAGCACCGGGGAAAGCCTGACCGCCATAGAACTTTTCCCGACGGCAGTGGGACCCACCAGGGCTACCAGCCGTATTTTTTCCTGAGGCTTCTCTTCCATTACCTCTACCTCTCCCCCTTGCGCCGGAACAACTTGTCCAGCTCCGAGCGGTGAAAGCTCATAATGCTGGGACGGCCATGTGGGCAGCACTGGTAACCGGGTGTGGCCAGCCACTCAGCCAGCAGTGTTTCCATCTCCTGGCGGGTTAACATCTGTTTAGCTTTTATTGCCTGCCGACAGGCAATGCTGCGGCAAACCTGTTCCCGCTTACCCAATCCCGGTTCAGGTTCTTCTAAAAGCAGTTCTTCTATAAGATCGTGTATATCCCGGTGGCTCATCTCTCCTTTGGGTAAAACCGGCAGCTGGCGGATAATATAGTTATTATCACCAAATGGTTCCAGTTTAAATCCCATCTCCTGCAGGGTATTTTGCAGCTCAGCGAACTGTTCCCTCCAGGGAGCGGGGATCTCCATCTCCAGGGGAAGGGTTAACTGCACTACCTGCTGCCCCAAAAGGGCGGAGTTCAGCTTATGATACAAAACTCGCTCATGGGCGGCATGTTGATCAATCACCAACAGCTCTTCACCGCGCTGCGCCACCAGGTAGCTGTGTAAAAATTGCCCGATCAATCGTATGTTTTGAATTTCGGTTCCGGGTTCTGAAAAAAAGTCGCCCAGCGCCCCCTGTTGTCGGGTTTCATCGCTTTTCTTTCGAAGCTGCAGACCCGGTAAGGATTCTCTCTCTTCCACCCGGGAATCGATTTCCGAATTGCTCCGATAGATACTTTTTAGAGATGAGATATGGCTGCCCACCCTGCCGTCGCCGGGGAGCTCACTGCCGGCTTCGCCCGGGGTTTTGAAATAAGGCAACGGCAACTGCTTCCCCAAGGTGGATTTAACCGATCGGTAAACCAGATCAGACAGCACCTCTGTTTGTTGAAACCGGACGGTTGTTTTTGAGGGGTGCACGTTGACATCCAGCAGATCCGGGGGTAACTGGATCCTGATTACCGCTACCGGATAGCGCCCCCGGGGAAGAAGATTGCCATAACCTCTTTCCAGGGCATAAGCGATACCGGGAGCTTTAACCACCCTTCCATTGACAACGATGGTAATCCCGCGGCGCGAAGAACGGTGATAATAGGGTGCGGAAATACAGCCGGAGATTTCAACCGAATAATTTTCCGATCTGTGGTTGAGCGGTAAAAGCGATCTGGCACATTCCAGTCCGTGGATAGCGCCTAAAATGTGGGCCAGGGATCCATCTCCGGAAGTTCGAAGCAAATTGCGGCCGTTGCTGTGAAGGCTAAAAGAAATTTGGGGGTTGCCCAGAGAAAGCTCCCACAACAAGAAAGATATCCGGCTTGTCTCCACCGGGGGGGATTTTAAAAATTTCAATCGGGCCGGAGTATTGTAAAACAGATCCTCCACCAGAACCGCAGTTCCCTCCGGGGCCCCTATTTCCTCAATACTCGCTACCTTCCCCCCCTCCACTCGGATCCGGCCGCCGGAGGTTTCTGCCCGGCGGCGGCCGGTTAAGGTTACCTTCGATACCGCAGCAATGCTGGGCAGGGCCTCTCCCCTGAAACCCAAAGTGGCAATGGTTGTCAAATCTTCCAACCGGGCAATCTTACTGGTGGCATATCTTTGAAATATTACCGGCAGATCGTTAAAATCAATACCCTCGCCGTTGTCCACCACCTGTATAGATTGGAGACCCCCGTTCTGCACCATAACCTCCACCCGGTCGGTTCCGGCATCCAGGGCGTTTTCTGCCAGTTCCTTCACCACGGAAGCCGGGTTTTCAACCACCTCTCCGGCGGCGATGTGCTCGGCAATTTCCGGACTCAAGATATTAACCGTCATTTAGGGCTCCCCTCGCTTTCACCCTGAACTGCTTTCTGCTGGAGTTCGTACAAGATACGCAATGATTCCAGCGGGGTAATCCGGTTGATGTCGATCTCCTTGAGCTCTGCCAGAAGTTTTTCGGCCGCCTGGTTGCCTGCCGGGGGCGGAACATATGGAAGGAGAGTAAGCTGCCGCCCGCCGGGAGCAGCAGTAGCTGATTCCAGCCCGGCTAAAATTGATTCGGCCCTGGCAATCACCGGCAAGGGAATCCCCGCCAGGCGAGCCACGTTTAGTCCGTAACTTTTATCGGACTGGCCAGGGATCACCTGCCGTAAAAAAATAATTTCCTGCCCTTTTTCTTTTACCGCCATGGTATAATTTTTTACCGGCGGCAGTTCCTTTTCCAAGCTGGTTAGCTCATGATAATGGGTGGAAAACAGGGTTTTCGCTTCAATATTTTTAGCAATGTATTCCAGCACGCTGCGGGCAATGCTCATCCCGTCATAGGTACTGGTACCTCTTCCGATTTCATCCAATATAATCAGGCTGTAAGCGGTGGCTTCCTTCAGGATGGTGGCGGTCTCCTGCATCTCCACCATAAAGGTGCTTAGCCCGCGACTGAGATCATCGCTGGCCCCCACCCGGGCAAAAACCCGGTCTATCACCGGAAGCGTGGCCTCCCGGGCGGGAACAAAACTTCCCATTTGACCCATCAGGCAGATCAGGGCCAGGCTGCGAATGTAGGTGCTTTTGCCTGCCATATTGGGACCGGTAATCAACAACACGTAGGCCTGTTTATCCATAAAGGCATGGTTGGGAACAAATCGCCGGCCGGATAACTGCTCTACCACCGGGTGTCGCCCGTCCCTGATATTCAACTCTCCATTTTCAGAAAAGGTTGGACGACAATAGCGGTTGTTTTCGGCAACTGCAGCCAGGTTTTGCAGGCAATCCAGTCGGGCCAGGCGGTGAGCGGTCGCCTGCAGCTCCGGGATGCAGGAAGCGACTTTTTCCCGAAGCTCCTCAAACAACTCAAATTCCAGTTGTTCCAGTTTATCACGGGCGCCGGTAATTCTCTCCTCCATCTCTGTAAGTTCTGGGGTAACAAAGCGCTCGGCATTGACCAGGGTCTGCCGGCGATGATATTCCACCGGGACCAGCTCCAGGTTAGGGCGGGTAACCTCGATGTAATAGCCAAAGTTGCGGTTGTAGCCTATCCGAAGAGATTTAATGCCGGTGCGTTCCCGCTCCTGTTGTTCATATTTCAGCAACCAGCCCCGCCCATCTCGGGCGGCACTGCGCAAGCAGTCCACCTGGTCGCTGTAACCTTCGCGGATAAGCCCCCCCTCACGCAAGTTTACCGGAGGCCCGTCCACCAGTGCCCCGGAGATAAGGTCTATTAGCCGGCTAAAATCCGGCATTTGACGTAAATCCGCTAAAAGTAGAGTCTTAAAGGAAGACAACGCTTTTTTCAGCGGCCCAAGCCGCAACAGGGCATTTTTAAGCCCCACCAGGTCGCAGGCATTGATCCGTCGGTAACCAAGTCTGCTGCAAAAACGCTCCAGATCGATCATTTTTTGCAGCACAGTGCGAATCTCCCGACGAGGCAGCGGGTTGCGGCAAAGTTCTTCCACCGCCTCCAGCCTCTCCTCTATCCGGGTCAGATCTTTTAAAGGTTGTTCCACCCAACGCCTTAACAGACGTCGCCCCATGGCCGTGGCACAGCGATCCAGAATTCCCAACAGGCTTCCCTGTTTTCCGCCCTCCCGGATAGCTTGGGTTAGTTCCAGATTGCGAAGGGTAATATAATCCACCGCCATTCCGGATCCGGGATCATAGATTTCAGGAGGGCATAAATGTCCGGTCCGGGTCCGGTGCTGCAGCTCTTGTAGATAGGTTAGAACCAGTGCTCCGGCGGAAGCTGCCGCCCGGTAGCGAAAAAGGGAAAGCCCCTCCCAGGTTCCCTCTCCCCATTGATTGTCAAAAATATTTTTCACCTGTTCCGGCCCGGCTGAATATTCACACACCTCCATCAGGGTTCCCCCGGGCTTCAGGTAAGGGGCAACCATTTCCGCCAGGCCGGGGGAACTGCAGATACATTCCGCCGGCTGCAGCCGGAGCAACTCATCGGCCATATCCCGGAAATTTTCTCCAGGCCATTCGGTGAGTCGAAACTCCCCGGTGGAAACATCCAGCGCCGCCAGACCGTAAAGGCTTAGTTCGCTCCCACAAAGATTGATCAGAGCCACCAGGTAGTTGTTCTTGCTTTCTTCAAGCATTTCCGGCTCGGTAACTGTGCCCGGGGTAAGTATTCGGCTTATTTCCCGGCGAAACAGCCCTTTACCCGCCGGGTCGTCCTCCACCTGATCGCAGACCGCCACCTTGAAACCCTTGCCTAACAATTTATTTATATAGGGCTCTACAGCGTGCACCGGCACCCCCGCCAATGGGATAGGGGTATTTTTTTTACGGTCACGGGTGGTAAGCGCTATCTCCAGTTCCCTGGCGGCAATTTCCGCATCCTCAAAAAAGGTTTCATAGAAATCCCCAACCTGAAAAAACAAAATTTTATCGGGATGCTGATCTTTAAATTCCAGGTATTGTTTCATCATCGGGGTCACCCCGGTCACCGACAGCCCCTCCTTCCTCCGGCCCCTTCCTCCCTGCTCTTGCCCTGCCTACCCCTTGCCCTTAGTCTTTACTTACCTTACCCCTGGCTCCTGGTCCCCGCGCGGTTTAAATTTAATTTCCGTCTTTTCCCCGATCAGATGCCAGGTATAGGCCTCAACAATCGGCACCTTTACCAGTTTTCCCGACAGATCTTCCACGGATGGAAAATGAACCAGCTTGTTGGTGCGGGTCCGTCCGGACTGCATCTGCGAATTTCGTTTACTGGCCCCTTCCACCAGCACTTCGGCTGTACTGTCTACCAGAGTGCTGTTGATTTCCAGGCTGATCCTGTTTTGCAATTTAAGAATTTCCTGAAATCGTTCCTTTTTCTCCGCCTGGGAGATATTATCTCTTGATTTTGCTGCCCGGGTCCCCTTCCGGGGCGAATAAAGAAATACAAAAGCACTATCGAAGCGGACTTTTTCAACCAGGTCCAGGGTTTGCAAAAAATCCCTTTCGGTTTCCCCCGGATAGCCGACAATTATATCGGTAGTAATGGCTACTCCGGAAACAGACTGTTTGATTTCCTCGATTAACTCCAGGTATTTTCCCCGGGTATATTGCCGGTGCATTTCTTTAAGCAGACGGTCACTGCCCGATTGAACGGGGAGATGAAAATGTTCGCACGCTTTGCTTGCATCCCTTACCGTCTCTATCAAGCGAGTGGAAAGATCCTTGGGATGGGAGGTTAAAAAGCGGATCCTGGAAATTCCCTCTATACGGTCTAGATCAACCAGTAAATCCGCAAAGGCACAGCGCTGCGGTTCCGGAAGATCCTGGCCGTAGGAGTTCACATTTTGACCCAGCAGGGTTAACTCTAAATAACCTTCCCGGGCAAGAGCGGTAGCCTTGGCGACAATCTCCTCCCTGGGGCGGCTCTGTTCCCTCCCCCGCACGTAAGGGACAATACAGTAAGAACAATAGTTGTTACAACCATAAATTACCGGCAACCAGGCTTTAAACCGGCTGGCCCGGCGGATGGGCAATTCCGCAAGAGAATCCGTATAATCCCCGGTATCCACCAGTGTCCTCCGGCTTTCCCGGGCCTGTTCCAGCAGCCGGGGAAAGTAAGGCAGGGCATGGGTTCCAAATATTAAATCAATATGCTCAAAACGCCTGGCCAGCTCAGCCGGGATCCCTTCCTGCTGAGGCATACAGCCCCCGATGACAATCATTAAACTTGGATTTTCTTGTTTTAAAAGCCGCAGCTTGCCCAGCAGTGCGGCCACCTTTTGTTCCGGCTTCCGGCGAACTGCACAGGTGTTGATTACAATCAAATCCGCGTCCCGGGGATTGTCGGCGGGCAGGTAGCCCAGGTTTTCCAGCATCCCGGCCAACACCTCGGTATCATGCTCGTTCATCTGACAGCCGAATGTATATATGTGATAAGCTAGGCCGCTATCAGGAAGGTTGGCTTTCATATTTCCTCCTGCATCTTATTATCTTATTATGCCGATAATGCCATCTGTTAATTAAATTGAGCATCGTAGTTTATTGAGAAATAAGTTTTCCCGATTACCCAATTATACCATACCGGCCATACCGGGATTGCTTCTTTAATCTCTAACCCGGGCATAACATGTAACGATATGCGGCATAAAGGAGCACTTACCGGCAGCAATTTGCTTAAAGGGATTACCCAACTGGGGGCAGCCTCGGTAATTACCCGAATGTTGGGTATGGTTAATCGGATGTACCTTTCCCGGTTGATTGGAGCCGAAGGCCTGGGCCTTTATCAGATGATAATACCGATTTATTTTCTGCTGGCCGTGGTAGTCAGCCTGGGTCTTCCGGGGGCGGTGACCAAAATGGTTGCCGATCGCCATGCAGTGTACAACCCGGTTGGCCAGTATCGGGTACAAAGACTGGCTTTGAGTTTCACAATTCCCGCCGCCCTGCTCTTGTCGGCGCTCATTTGGACAGCACTTTGTTTTCCGTTGAAATGTATTCCCGATCCCCGGATCCTTCCCGGGTTACGTCTCATGCCGGCGGCATTTATATTCGTGGCCTTCTCCTCGGTCCTGCGCAGCCATTACCAGGGGCGCAGTGAAATGTTTCCCCTGGCTGTCTCCCAACTGGGAGAGCAGGTGGCAAGAATAGCCATAGGACTGGCTGCCGCTTACCGGTTAGCGGCCTGGGGGCTGGAATATGCGGTTTTGGGATTGGTGGCCGGCATCGCCGCCGGTGAAGCTTGCGGGCTGATATTGCTCATCCTGGCCGGTCGCCGCTGCCGGCCGGTTATAAAACAGTTTTCCGATAAGACAGGCAAGGCCGGAGGCCACCTTAAAAGAGAGATGTTCACCCTGGCCCTTCCACTGCTGATATTTCGCTTAAGCGCTGCCGTAACCGGGGCCTTAGAATCATGGATTATCCCATTGCGCTTGCAGGTGTCCGGGCTCAATACCAGGGAGGCTCTTTCTTTATTCGGGCAGTTGTCGGGAATGGCCTTGCCGCTGTTATTCTTGCCTTCAGTGCTGATTGTTCCTTTAAATATGGCCTTGATACCGGCTATAGCCGGGGCGGTGGCTTTAAATCTGTCCGGGCGCCTATGCCGACTGATCCGCATCTCTCTGGCCGCCAGCGCGATTACCGGTGGGCTGACCTGGTTTATTCTGACCCCTTTTGCCCGGGTACTGGTGAAAACCCTTTATGGTCAACCGGAAGCGGCTCCCATGGTAATCATGCTGGCTCCCCTGGCCCCGCTGGTCTTTCTGCAATTTACTAGCACTTCCATTCTGCACGGGCTGGGAAAACCGGGAACAGCGGTCGCCAATGATTTTACCGGCACTGCTTTCAGCCTGGTCATCATTTACTATTTGACTGCCAGCCCGGTTTATGGGGTTACCGGGGTGATCTGGGGGTACGGGGCGGCATATTCTTTGATCACGCTTCTGAATCTAGCCGCCATATATGTTTATACCGGCAAGAATGCAATTTAATGCCGATCAAGCCCTCCGGTGCTTCCTGCCCCGTTTTAGAACATCACCGGCATTTGTAAATTTTCTGATCGATCAAGTTTTTCGTTCCAGCCAGGATTTTCCCCGGGCAATCAGTTTGTACAGGGGGAACTTCCACCCCAGGCGACGGTAACCCCAGGCCATCACCGCAACCAAGGCGGCGGAAACTACCCAGATCCAGGGCGGCAAAGCCATAAATAAGCGCAGATATCTGTAAAATACCCTTATAACTCCAGTCAGCAACATGCTCAGGCTGATCGACCCCAGGCTGAACAGGGCGCCTCCTAACGCAGTATATACTGTAAACAGGGGCAGGTTTATTTTCATGATTCCGGCAGGAAAAGAGATAAAAGTGCGGGTAATTCCAAATAATTGAGCCATAAATATAGAGAAACTCCCATAGTGTTCTATGAACTGCCATATCCTGGACTTCCGGTTGTTTTCCAGTTGCCGCCGCCTCCGGTGACGGCTCCCAAAGGTTAATTTTATAACATGGCCCATAGTCCGGCTTAGATAACCCAGAAAATAGCCGGCTACGCTCCCCAGGGTAATCCCGGCGGTGGAAGCCGCAAATACGGACCAGAAAGAGATCTTACCGCTGTAGATTAACCCTCCCGCGGAAAGGAACACTACCGTGGAAGCAAACGGTACACCTACGCTTTCGGCAAACATAGCCGCCGCAATCCCCAACGCCCCGTACTTTTCCACCATTTGGCCTAGAAACTCGATAATTACGGTCAAGTAATCGCCCAATATCCCAGATCACACCCGCCCTGCAAATTTAATCTACCCTTGAATCATCAGGGAATAAATCCCCCAGATTCCTGCTTCCGGTTCAAGTTGAGAGGGGACTATCTCCAAGGGAGTTATAAATACGGCAGGTTTTACGGCCTTTATTCTAACAGAGCTGCTAATCTGTTTAAAAAACAGCGGATTAGCGGCCACCACGGTTCCGCCCAGAACCAGGCAGGTAGGATTAAGAACTGTGACCAGATTGGCAAGGCCGGTAGCGATGCTCTCCGCCGCCTGATCAATAATCTTGCGAGCTTCAATTTCTCCCTGTTTTGCCCGGGCAAATACCCCGGCAGCATCCTGCTTTCCATCCCCCCATCGGCCGGAACCGGCGGCAATCCCCTTACCGGAAGCCCAGGCCTCCAGACAGTCTTGTCCTCCACAACCGCAAATTCGCCCTGTTCCAAAGGCTTTCATGTGCCCAATTTCACCGGCAAAGCCTCCGCCCCCGCGGTAAATCCGCCCGTCCAGAAACAGGCCTCCTCCGATGCCGGTACTTATTGTAATATAAATTACATGGCGATGTCCACGGGCGGCACCATAATATACCTCTCCTTGCACAGCGGCGTTGGCGTCATTTTCTATATATATGGGGCAGTTCCAGGATTGTTTAAATATTTTTTTCAGGGCTACCGGTTGGGACCAGCCCAGGTTGGGCGCCTGGTAAATTATTCCCTGTTGAAAATTGAGCAGAGCGGCAATACATATGCCGATTCCCGAAAGTTTTTCAAGGCCCGGGTTGGCCTCCGAAAGACCACATCTTATACCCCGGTTAACGGTATTTACCAGCGCTCCCACCCCTTTTCCGGCGGGGGTGGGCAGGCGCTGTTTAAACAAAATATTCCTTTCTGAATCAATAAGGTAGATCAGGATCTTGGTTCCGCCAATATCGATAGCACCATAGATATTTTCAGCCATCCGACAGCCTCCCGGTACAGTTTGTCTTAGCCCCTGCTGGGGTAACAGCCCCGGTTGCCATTACCTGAAAGGGCCTCGAAAAAGTTTCTGCCGGTTATCGCGGTGATTGGCTGTTCTCCAATTTTGAAAGAAGCTGATCGATTTTGGCTTCCAGGCGTTCAAAGTCATCTCTGGTAATTATTCTCTCGGAGATTGCACCTTTGGTCCGGTTAAGAAAACGTTCTCCCTCCAGGCTGCCCTTTTCTATCAGCCGGTTTACCAATTTTCGGGCTTCCTCCCGCTTCATCTCACCTTTATCCACCAGATAACCAACCAATTCCTCGGCCTTCTCTTTACTTGTCGCCAACAGGCCAAAAGCAAACGCGGCCAGGTCATCCAACATAACGCTCATCCTTTCTAAAAGAGTGGTAACTATATTATTGTACTTAATTTTAGGATTCATTAAGTTACCCTATCCAACGTCGATTATCTGGTGGGAATAGATCACCGCCGGGCAAGCGGGTTATTCCAAGTTTAATCTAAGGAATATATCTACAAGATCCGGATCAAACTGTTTCCCCGCATTGTATCTCAGTTCTTGCAGCGCCTCCTGCTTGGTCATGGCCTTCTTGTAAGGCCTTCCGTTGGTCATTACATCATAGCTGTCCACGATTGCTATCAGCCTGGAAAGCAAGGGTATCTCTTTCCCTTTCAGCCCCCGGGGATACCCGGTGCCGTCCCATCTTTCATGATGGCTGAGTATGGCCGGGGCGGTGTGGGCCAGCTCGTTTGAGGAAAGAACAATGCGATATCCCCGGGTCGAATGTTCTTTTAAAATAGCCTTTTCCTCAGGAGTTAAATTCCCGGGCTTCTCCAAGATATGTTCGGGAATGGCAAGTTTGCCAATATCGTGGAGGGTAACCGTAAGAATAAGATCCTCCAGCTGGTTATCCGTGAGACTCAATTCCGAGCCAAATCGCACAGCCAGGGCCTGCATCCTCCAGGCATGAGCCTCTGTTTCGTAACTTTTTTCCCCGAGCAGTTTTACCAGCGAGGCAATGGTTGAGTTGCGCACGTTCTTTGCCTCCATCATTTTGGCTCGGCTCATTTCTGCTTCAGCCTTTTTTAGGAATTCCTCTATATTCTGATTGGCTTTTTCCTTGGTAGCAGTTCCCAGAGATATGGAAATCTTTATGGGGACCGAATCTATTTCCCCGCATTTTTGTTTTATTTCGCGTGCAATTTCCAGGGACAACCGGCCGGTGGTTTCCGGTAGCGCAGCCGCAAATTCATCTCCCCCCCAGCGGGTAATAATGCTGCTTGCCGGGCAATGTTTATTAAATATTTCGGCAATCTTCTTTATTATGTCATCACCCTTGTTATAACCAAATATGTCGTTAATTAGCCTTAAATCATTTATATCCCCTACAATAAAGCTTAAAGGAAGATGTTGTTGGGAACTTAACGCTTTTATTTGATTCAAAAAACAGGAACGGCTTATTAGATCCGTCAGTTGATCAGGGAAATCATGGCAGCGGTGATCTTTGATCACCATATCTTTAAGCTGCTCAAGCATCATTTGTTGGTTCATCCTTTTGTCGCCTACCAGATAATACTCATAGGTAAAATCAGGCAAATTTTTTGAGGCTATTTCGAGAAATTCGGTGTGATCTATATTTCTAAATACCGGATTCAGGTTTTTAGCGAGTTCTTCTCTGTTAAGGGCATGGCTAAAATCTTCTCCGATGATCAAAATCTTGATTATTTTTCCGGCCACAGCATAACTCAACCCCTTGTCAAATTGGAAACAAAGCTACACTAACCAGCAAACAATTTTACTATTTTATATGGATTCACCTTCAATATTTATAACCCTAGAAAGCTGGATCATTTTAAACATTTTTCTGATATATTCGTTGGTCACATTTATAATTTTAAGCTCACCGCCTTGTTCTTTAAGTTTTTTTTGAATCAACAGCAATTTTCCCAGCCCCGTGCTGCCAATATTGGTAACAAGGCTAAAGTCCAATGTAATAACCTTGAAGCCTTCTTCATAGAGCGATTGTAGTTTTTCTTTTAAAAGATGAGAATTTGTAAGATCAATTTCACCCTCGAGTTTAACCAGGGCTGAGGCCTCGTTTCCTTTTTTGATCTCCAACATTATCCTCCTTACCAGCAAAAGTATTATCCCCCGCATGGTCATTATCATTAGATTTTGAGCAACCAACGGTGGATTGCGTAAAATAGCCCGGTTATAGGTGCCTGTGGAATAATAATCCTGTATTGGGAGGGTTTTGTCAATATCTGTAGAATAAACTATCTCACTGGAATTAGTACTGGAGGAGCTGCCAATGGAAGGAAAAGGGGAATTCCATCTCCCGCTAAATAATTTTTCAGATGCACAGCGCCTCGA
>CAYXBB010000018.1:0-36212 GCA_964463285.1 uncultured Syntrophomonadaceae bacterium
ACCGGGAGTACCGGTTTACCCCCACGGTAAAAATGTATGATTCCCAGGGAAGGCTCTTGGGAGAGGACAGCATGACTGTTATTGCAGAAATTGGGGGGACATTCGTTCCGGATCCGAGAATACCCCTTGGAGACTAGGGGTATTTTATTCACGCACTGCCGGGGCGGCAGGCTTTTCCCCCGACCCGATGGGATTTCACAACATTTTCGTTTCGGGTAGATGGCTTTTGCCTTTTTATGGCTTTGCTCTCGTCAGCGCTCTGTTTTGGTAAATACCGCCGGCTCGTCAAATCCTGTTAAGGCGCTCTTGAGCGAGATGCGATTTTCCGTGGCTGCGGGATCGGAGGCAAAGGTCAGGCTGGTATCACTCTCCGCATGATACAGCACAAATTCAGTGGCCACATCATAACGGCAGAGGCCAAAGCTGTACCAGGTAAAGGCATAGGAGTAATCGGCATTGTTGGGGCTGTCCTGCAACGCCCCGGCGAAATGATCGCTGAAGCCCACGTGCACCATGCGGTTTTCCAGAAAGGTCAGTGTGCCGCACTCACCAAAAAATTCGCCCATATGGTCAGGCGGCTCCGGTGTACCGGGATTGGGCGGACCGTCATCGTGCGGCTGGCAGCCGGCCAGCGCCGCACCCAGCAGCAGGGTTACAAACAGACTGCGCCACAGGCAAGCCCCAGCGCATCGTTCTTGCCGCTTCATGGATAAAGTAATCATGGTCCCTGATCTCCCGTCTTGGTTTAAGTATATTCGATAACTACCCCTGCGTCTATCACCCTCAAGGGTGATAGACAAAAGATGGGGTGCTTAAGTATAATCAAGCTGGGGCTCTTCCTCACATCTGCTCTGTAGGAGGGAAACAAATGCACGTCAGGAAATTACCGCTTCTATTGATGCTCATCGGCCTGTTTTTAATTACCGGCGGCAGTTGCGATCACACCCAACTGAGCGGGGAGATCAGCGTGCCCGATATCCGGGTAAAGGTGGGCGATCCTTTTCCGTTGTACCTGGAGGTGCCTGAAGAGCTTTCGGGCATTTATCGGGTTTTTTGGGTAGTTGAGCCCCCGGAGAAGGGGGAGATCCTGCAGGGGGAGCAGCTGGCGGAAGTTTTGAGCGCGGAAGAGCTGTGCTTGTATTTTGGGGAAGCAATAGACTTTGATCGGGTAGCGCTATTTATCGCCGCCGAGGCGGGGAGCTGCCGGATCACCGCCGCCGGCTTCTACAAACAGACCAACCTCCAGGATATCACTTTCATCGACCTGGAAATAGAGCGCTAAGAAATACATACCGCTCATCCGATCACCGTTAATGTGTGTCGCGGCAAAATTGCTTCCCCGACACCATATTATAAGCGATAAGTTAGCCTAAACCGGGCTAACTTATTTTGCTAAAGGAAGACGGGGTATCATATTAGTTAAAAAGCCCGCCAACCGGGATAGGCGGGCTATGGCCGGGCATTTGAATCTCCTGCTTTTCCTGGCCTGAGCGGCCCGGCCCGGCTGCCACAAGTTATGATTGCTCTCCTGGTTGGCCCTGCTCCTGCTCCTGTTCCTGCCCTTCCGGTCCCCCTTCGCTTCCCTGGTGCTCGCCGGGGCCGGGAATTTGCTCTCCCCCAATTTCGCCTTCCATTACCGGTGCTTGCCGGGCGTAACGGTAATAAAACCATTCCGCCACTCCAATTACCGCCGCCGAAGAAAAAATTGCCCCCGCCGGGATAGGTTGACGGATAAAGGATCTGGCCAGGCTGAATATCACGGCGGCCAATACAAAATTGGCGATGGAAGCAATAAGCGCTCCGTAGTGAGTTAAAATGAACCGGTCTCCCAGGTAATAAAAAACCAGGGCTATCACTGCCGATACTACCAGGGAAGCCAGTATTGGCACTGAAGGGACTAACAGGTAAGTAAGAAAAATTAGGGTTACCGCGGCAATGTAAATGAACTTGATTATAAGCGATCTAATCTGATCCATTAAGATTCCCTCCTTTTAGTTTTAATTTTCCCTGAACGGCAACTGTTCATTCTCTGCAGAGAAAAATATTTACAAAAACCATAGCACCCTAACAGGATATACCTGGAGGTTACAGAATCAATTAAATATTGGGCACACTAAAGGGGGTATAAATGTGATGGAGGAGCAGAAAATTGGAATAGTAGTGCACTATTACGGCAAAATTTCGGTAGCGGTAGTTGAACTTTTTAGCAGTTTGGACCTGGGTGAGAGCATTCGAATTAAGGGTTTGCAAACCGATTTTATGCAAAACGTAGAATCGATGCAGGTGGAGCACCGGCAAATAGCCCGGGCCGAACCGGGAGATATGGTGGGTTTAAAGGTGACCCAGAAAGTCAGAGAGGGAGACGGACTGTTCAAAATCAAGGGATAAACACCGGCGGGAGCAGGAAATATACGGCCTGTTACAGAAATAGTTTATGTCTGTCGGGGGATTACGTAATAAGGAGATGAATTTAATGGATAAACCACTTACTGGAGTAAAGGTTGTAGATTTAAGCAGATTTATTGCCGGCCCTTACTGCACTATGAGACTTGGCGATATGGGAGCGGAGGTAATAAAGGTGGAAACCCCGGGTAAGGGGGATGATTCCCGCGCTTTGGGGCCTCCTTTTATAAACGGCGAATCGGCTTATTATTTGTCCTTTAACCGCAGCAAAAAAAGCATTACCTTGAATTTGCGCCAGGAAAAAGCCAGAAAGATATTAGGGCAGCTAATCAAGGAGGCAGACATCCTTGTTGAAAACTTCCGGGTGGGGGTTACTGCTTCCATGGGGATGACCTACGAGGAAGTAAAACAGATTAAGGGAGACATTATCTACTGTTCTATTACCGGTTATGGCCATGACAGCCCCTACAGGAAAAAACCCAGCTTTGATGTAATGATCCAGGGAGAGGCGGGCCTGATGAGCGTTACCGGGTTCCCCGACGGGCCTCCGCAGAGGTTGGGGGTGGCCATTGCCGATATACTGGCCGGGCACAACGCCTTTGAAGGTATTTTGCTGGCACTGCTGGTCCGCCAAAAAACCGGAAAAGGCCAGTTTGTAGACATTTCCCTGATGGATTCGATAATTTCGATCCTTACTTATCAGGCCGGCCATTTTCTGGCCACCGGAGAAGCCCCCGGCCGGGTGGGCAACCGCCACCCGATGATCACTCCCTATGAAAGCTTTGAAACCAAAGACGGGTATGTAATATTTGCCGTGGGTAATCAGCGTCTCTGGGAAAATTTTATCCAGTCCCTGGGGCGGCCGGAACTGAACCAGGATCCCCGTTTTTCCAGCATGAATGAACGCAACCGGCACCCGGCGGAATTGAAGCAGATTATCGAACAGCTAACCAGGCAAAAAACCACCGCCCAGTGGGTGGAGATAATGGAAGAGGCCGGGGTTCCCTGCGGGCGCATCCGCACCCTGGATCAGGTGTTGACTGATGATCACGCTGCGGTGAGGGAGATGGTAGTGGAACAGGACCATCCTACCGCCGGGAAAATAAAACTGCTGGGTAATCCCATTAAACTGTCGGCTACCCCGGGAGCGGTGCCGCTTCCGCCTCCCACCCTGGGCCAGCACACCGATGAGATTTTAACTGCCCTGGGCTATAGTTCACCGGAAATTTCCCGGCTCCGCCAGGAGGAGATTATCTAGCGATTTTCCCTTCTTCCCTGGGGGAATTATGGAAATCCTCCCTAACCTCTTCCGGTGAGGAAAGGCCTATGCTTGCAGGCCTGTTCCCGAACCTTGCTTAAGGAGGGAGAGGGGGGGCCTTTTTCAAAGGAGGGAGTTGTGACCCTTCCCGGTTTCTTTCCGCCGGGCAGGAGGCGATGAGATAAGAAACAGCTATCAAAGGATTAAATGAAACTCTATACTATACCGTACCGGAAGAGGTGTGCACGGTTTGAAACAGAAAGGCAAAATCTATCATTGCATTAACGCCCAACAATTTAGCCGGGAATTTATAGATGAAATCTGCAACCTGGCCGATAAGATCAGGGAAATTGCCAATACCAAGGCCGGCATGGAATTTTTGGAATCGACTCTGCACCATAAACGAGCCATGCTTTATTTTGTTCAGCCCTCCACCCGGACCTTCCTTTCTTTTTACAGTGCCTGTCAGATCCTGGGTATAAAATGCGCCGAGGTCCGGGATCCCCGGACCTCTTCCGAGGTTAAAGGGGAATCGGAAGAGGATACGGTCCGTATTTTTTCTTCTTATTTCGACATCATCATCATGCGCCATTTCAAGGCAAACTTTGCCCAGGCCATCGCCGAAATGTTAGATTTTACCGAGCGGCCGGTGCCGGTAATAAACGCCGGCTCAGGCAAAGATCAGCACCCTACCCAGGCGCTATTGGATATTTATACTCTTAAACGGAGTTTTAGAAACCGGGGGGGTATTGATAATAAGCAAATTGTTTTTGTGGGCGATCTGCTGCGGGGGCGAACCATCCGTTCCCTGTCCTCCCTGTTAACCAGGTACCAGGGGGTAAAACAGTATTTTGTAGCTCCGGATGAATTTCAAATCGGTGATGACCTGCGCTCTTATCTTGATGAAGCCGGGGTCTGTTATGAAATAACCGGAAATTTTGAGGATGTTATTCCTTTGGCCGATGCCATATATATGACCAGGCTGCAAGACGAGTGGGATGAAATTGACGGCACCAATCAAAAGCTGGACCTGGATCGTTACTCCATTACCACCAGGCAACTTCCCTTGTTGAAGCCCGATGCCATCATCATGCACCCCCTGCCCAGAAGAGAGGAGATATCCCGAAAGGTGGATGCGGATCCCCGGGCTGCCTATTGGAGGCAGGTCCGCAACGGAATGTGGATGCGGGCGGCCCTGATTGCCCTGATTTTTAGCCGGGAACGCAATATTTTAGAGTATTACCTCGACTATAACCTGTAGCCTTCAAGACGGGAGAAGATGAGTATAGCCGAATCTAAATTTATTGTTGCCCGGTGGTTTGCCGGCGATCTGACAGATTACCGCTCTGCCCACCCCTTGCGGGTGCTTTCTGTTCACCGGCAGGTTATAAACCTGGCGGTGAACGGCTGGCCCCACCTGCTGACCCTTTCCAGCCCGGCACTCTACAAGGGTCCGGCGGCGATCTGCCTGGAGGAAGAAGATTTTTTTGCCTGCAAGGATCAGATCAACCGCCTGGCCACGGGCCGATTTCAGCCCGGCAACCTCACTTTTTCGGAGAAGCGGCACTCCCTGACCATCGATTGGACCAACAGCCCCCCCTGCAGCTTTGCTCCGCCGCTGCTTCCCGGTTTTAATCCCCTTATAATTAATCGCTCTCTGGAACTGCTTCTTTCCCGGATCTCCCGGGAGAAAAACCCTTCGGCCAGCGCCGCCTTGCTGGAAATTGAAGGCGGTGAAAGCTATTTTAGAGATGCCCTGATGAGCAGCTTCCCCTTGTTGCTTGATTCCCTGCTTGCCGGCGGGCAGAGGGGGCAAGAACAGTTCGCCACTAATTGCCGCCGTTTATGCGGACTGGGCAAGGGGTCCACTCCTACCGGAGATGATTTGATCCACGGGGCCCTTATTGCCTGCCGGTATTATTTTCTCTCCCGACGTTTTCCCTGGGTTCCCCCGAACTATCCTCCCGGGCTATATTCCGCTACCACCCTATTGGGAGGGCACATGCTGGAGATGGGCATCCGGGGGCTGGCCGTGGCGCCGGTTAAAAACTTGCTGTCGGAGATATTTTCCGGCACTTTAAACACCGGCAGTATAAATCGGGTGTTAGAGATTGGTTCCAGCACCGGCTATGATCTGGCGGCGGCTATCTGGTGTACGCTGCGCTATCTGGCGGGAATAGGGCAGTTCTTTCAGCTAAAATAAACAAAAGGGCAGTATTTATTTTATCAAACATTTCTAAAGGGCTAACCCGCCCGGGTATAGAATTGGTGTAAGAAGTTATGTCAGAAGATTCTGCCCCTTGTAATTCCAACGAATAGTTGCAACTGTTTGAGACCGGAGCCTTGAATTATAAGAGATAGGGGGTGAGGGTTCAAGCCGGATCTGTTTGGCGGTATAGTGTAAATAACAGGATGGATAGCGCTAAAAAGTGTTAAGGAGGGAGATAATACCATGCTGGATGCAGAAAAAATGATTTACACGCTGGACGATATCCCCAAACCCTTTGCAAAGTCCCTGGGTTTGGCAATGCAACACATGCTGACCATGTTTGGGGCCACGGTGGCGGTGCCTTTGTTGTTGGCCGCAACCATTGGGATGGATCCCTACCAGACTTCGGTGATGGTGGCCTGCGCCATGCTGGCTTCCGGGGTGGCCACATTTTTTCAGGTAAATTTCGGCACCCGGCTGCCCATTGTCCAGGGAGTTTCGTTTGCATTCCTGGGGCCGTTTTTCGGTATTATAGCGGCTACCGCCGCTGCCGGAGGCGGACCGATAACCATGACCTACATCAACGGGGCCATTATCCTGGGTTCACTGGTGGAAATGCTGATTGGATTTACAGGAATTATAGGTAAACTGCAAAGAATAGTGACCCCAGTAGTTATCGGTCCGGTTATCTGCCTGATCGGATTGGCCCTGTACGGTGTGGGTGCACCCTGGGCGGGCGGGAACTGGCCCATTGCTATTATCGTGATGGCCTTGTGTTTCATTTTTGCGCTGATTATCGGTCCCCGGAATCCTTTTTTTGCTCTGTTCCCGGTGTTGCTGGCGGTGGTGGTGGGCTATCTGGTAGCTTTGCTTTGTTCACTAACCGGTATCTTTGCTCCGGATAACCCCGCCTTTATCGATTTTACGGCAGTCAGAGTGGCGGACTGGATCCGTTGGAAAATCATTTTCCCCTGGGGACTGCCTAAATTCAGCTTAAGCTTTTTTCTGATAATCCTGGCCGGGTATCTGGGCTCCATCATTGAATCCTACGGTGATTATCATGCCATTGCCGTGGCCGCCGGGGTGGGCAGACCTACCCCAAAACAGATTAACCGGGGGATCGGATTTGAAGGGATCGGCTGTTTTTTCTCCGGTCTGTTCGGCGGTTTTGCCAGCACCAGCTATACGGAGAATATCGGGCTGGTGGGGTTGACCAAGGTGGCCAGCCGCTACGTGGTAAACGTGGCCGCGGTTGTGTTTATTGTCCTGGGTATCTTCGGTAAATTCGGGGGCCTGGTGGCCACCATTCCTCAGCCCATTGTGGGTGCTTTGTACTGCACGCTGTTCGGT
The DNA here is from genome assembly GCA_964463285.1 of uncultured Syntrophomonadaceae bacterium. Taxonomy (GTDB): domain Bacteria; phylum Bacillota; class Dethiobacteria; order DTU022; family DTU022; genus JAAZLS01. The sequence continues at coordinate 7,221 of CAYXBB010000018.1, forward strand.
CTGATCTCGGCGGTGGGACTTAGCAATACCGCCAAAGCCGATATGACCTCCATGCGCAACATGATGATCGTCGGGTTCTCTCTGTTCATGGGTTTGAGTGTCCCGGTCTATATCGGGGAAGCCAATATTGTGATCGAGGGAGCGCCCTGGCTGGCGGATATTATCACTACCATCTGTTCCACTAGTATGGCGGTGGCGGCGATCCTGGGCTTGATCCTGGATAACGTTATTCCCGGAACCGACGAAGAGCGGGGTATTACCGCCTATATCCATGAAGGGGAAGTTGCGGAAACCAAGTCGGTGAGCGGGTAATATCCGTCGGTTTGGATATGCTAAAAAAGGTAAGGGGCTGTTTCTATGGAAACGGCCCTTTTTTGGTGTGCCCGGCCAATAGAGGCGGTCTTCTCTTGGTTAGGACGGGCTTCCGCCGGTTTGCAGCAGCTTGTGAATATTTACCGCGATCTCTGCATTTAGCGAATCCTCGGAACTGTTCAGACTGATGCCGGCTAACTGTTCAATTTTTTTAATCCGGTACAAAATGGTATTGTAGTGAGCAAACATTTTTTGAGAGGTTAACCTAAAATTTCGGTTTGTTTCAAAGTAAGTCTGAAGGGTTTTAATGAGCTCGCCATTTTTTTGTCGGTCATATTCCAGCACCGGCTCAAGGAGCTCATCTACAAATTTGGCCAGCTCATGGCTGCTTTTTTCACTTAAAATTTTAAAGAACCCCAGGTTTTCAAAATAGATCACCGAAGATTTTTTGGAAAATAACCCGATCCGCAGGGCCTCCCAGGCTTCTCGGTAACCTTGCTTGATACTGATAATGCTGCTGCCGGGGCGGCCCACCCCTATTTTAATGTGGTGGTTGTTCTTTAACCCGGCCTCCAGGGTTAAAAAATTTAAAAGGTCGGAGACCACCTGTTTCAAATTTTCGGAGGGGTTTTCTTCTGAAAGCTGAGCCACCACAATTATGTAAGCGCCTTTAATTCCCACGAATAGATGGTTGCAGTCGGGAAGCTTTCTGAAACTATGGATCACCGTTAACAGCTGCTCCTTGGCGGTCTGTTCGTTAATCCCCTTCGGTATAGGGGGTATTTGAGCGGAATCTTTCATCTCCCATTGATCGCTGATGATCATAACCGCGGTGGGTTTTTGTAAATCCAGGTTGAACCGGTGGGCCCTCTTGATGATCTCCTCCTGATTTTCAGTGTGAGGAGAGAGAAGGATTTCCAGAAATTCATTGTGGTAGTTTTTCTCTATTTCAAAGATGGCCTTACGCTTTGTAAATTCCAGGGCAGCGATAGTGGCGGCCCTTTCCAGCAACAAAATATCAGGTTCGCTGATAGGATTATTAATTATGGCATAAATATAGCCGTAATCGGATTTATCGGCTACAATAGGAATGCGAACCGCCTGCAGGGTGCCCGGCCGGTCCGCTCCGGGGGCGGATTCCATGGAATATTTGATCTCCTTAATATTTCCAAAGCGCAGCTTATCATTTTTCACCTCGATGCTGTCTTTGGAAAAGAATAGTTCAAACTGCTCTTTGTTTGGGCATAAGGGGCCGGTGTAAAGTTTGCCCTCCCTATCCATAATTGCTACCGGGTTATGAATAAGTTGGGAGGTTTCATAACAGAGGTCGTCAAGGGTGCTGCCGTGAAGCATTATTTCCGTTAATTTGCGATTACCCTGTTCCAGTTTCTGCAGGACCTGATTCTGTTTGCTGGCAATTACCCCTAGAATAGGGGCGATTATTTCCGAAAACGAAAGATCATAAGGCACCTCCAGGAGCGGAATACCGTACTGGTTTGCGCCGGCAATAAGATCAAGGGGAATTTCTTTTATAAAACGCTTGGGTTTGATTGCCAGCCCGGCGCTGTTAGCCTGGGCCATTTTGGTAACCAGCTTGGTCATCAGTTCCGGAAACTCCCGGAAAGAATAGCCGGTAGTCAGGAGAAATTCGCCTTCCAAAACCCAATCCATGATATCAGGTGCTTCAATGACATTTACCAGTTTTATTACCCGGTCCAGGCCATCGCCGCCCCCTACTACGTTGAGACGGTTAACCACTCCCAACGTCAGTGCCTCCTCCACGGTAATACCGTACTGTTTTTTCATAAAGCACCTCCGGAAGGGTAATCGGCCTTTACCAAACTTTAGCAATAATCGGTTCGCTTGTCAATATTATTTGTATTGGTTATACAAATAATTACCTGCGATTTGGTGACTGAAACTAAAGGAACCCGGTTAGTTTGTATGTAATATTAACAATAAAGAACCAATTTCGGGCCTCCAGTCGCCGATGATATTTATTAATGCCGGTAGCCGGTATAGAATAGGTAATCACACACACTTAAGTAGGGGAGGTTCGAAAGGATGAAGATTACAGTTGCTCTTGGAGGAAACGCTTTGCTGACCTCAGGACAAAAAGGAACTGCCGGGGAGCAGTATCAAAACATCGCTGTGGCCTGCCGGCAGCTTGTCCGCTTGATTAAAGAACATGATCATGATCTGGTAATTACTCATGGTAACGGCCCGCAGGTGGGTAAAATTCATCTTCAAAACGAGTTGTCCCGCCTGGAAACCCCTCCCATGCCTCTGGATATCTGCGGGGCAATGAGCCAGGGACAGATCGGTTATATGTTACAGCAGCAGCTGACAAATGAGTTGATCCGCCAGCAGATTAAAAAACCGGTGGTTACCATCATTACCCAGGTTATAGTAGACAAAAACGATCCTTCTTTTAAAAACCCGACAAAGCCGGTAGGTTCGTTTTATTCAAAAGAAGAGGCGCTTAAAAATTCCACCTTGAAGAACGAGACCTGGGTGGAAGATTCCGGGCGAGGCTGGAGAAAGGTGGTCCCCTCACCCTTCCCCCTGGAGATATTTGAAGGGGAAACCATTAAAGCACTGGTGGATAGCTCCTGCCTGGTGATCGCTTCCGGAGGGGGGGGCATTCCGGTAATTAAAGAACCCGGTGGCACCATCCGGGGAGTGGAAGCGGTAATAGACAAGGATCTGGCCGGAGAGCGGTTGGCTGAAATCGTGGAAGCAGAGCTGCTTCTTATGTTAACCGATGTGCCGCAGGTTTTTCTGGACTACGGGAAACCGGATCAGCGGGAGCTGGGGACGGTGACCGCCGGCGAGATAAGGGAGCATATCCGGCAGGGCCACTTTGCAGCCGGCAGCATGGGGCCTAAGGTGGAAGCCGCAGTTAAGTTTGTGCTTAAGCCCGGTCGACAGGCGATAATAACCTCGCTGGATAAAGCGGTGCCGGCCATCGAAGGCAAAGCCGGAACCCGGATCCTGCCGGGAGTTGGATATATATCTTGAAGGGGTGAAGCGTCAATGCCGGTTAAAACTTATGTTTACAAAAATTTTTTCAGGGATTCGGTTTACCTGATGCGCCTATCCAGTTCGATCCGGGAGTTGGAGGGGGTAGAAGGGGCCGAAGTAATTGTGGGCACTGATCACAATAAAAAATTTTTACAGACCGGGGGCCTGTGGACCGAATATATTGAACGGGAAGCCCAGGCCAATGATCTGATAATTGCGGTTAATGCGGCCACCGAACAGCAGGCGGAAGCGGCGATCACCCGGGCCCTGGCAGAACTGAACGGAGAAGTTGATCATGAACAGTCGGCAGGCGAATATATCCCCCGGACCTTTGAGACCGCCTTAAAGTACCTTCCCGAGGCCAATCTGGCCCTGCTTTCCATTCCCGGCCCCCATGTTCGGCGGGAGGCGGAACGAATTCTGGAGGCGGGCCTGCACCTGATGATATTTAGCGATAACGTTTCCCTGGAAGATGAAAAGGTTCTTAAGCAGAAAGCGGAACAAAAAGGACTGCTGGTAATGGGCCCCGATTGTGGCACCGCGATCATCAACGGCATCCCGCTGGCCTTTGCCAACGAAATCCGAGCCGGAGGGATTGGTATTGTGGCGGCGGCGGGCACCGGCCTGCAGGAGGTTTCCAGCTTGATTCACAACCTGGGGGAGGGGATTACCCAGGGCATCGGTACCGGGGGACGGGATCTTAAAGCTGAGGTGGGCGGGATTACCATGAAGATGGGCCTGAAGGCACTGATGGCGGATCCCTTTACCCGGGCAATTGTAGCCGTTTCCAAACCACCGGAACCGCAGGTGGCCGAAGAAATTCTGCAGTTGGCTGCCGGCAGCCCAAAACCGGTAATCGTAAACTTTATCGGTGGCAGCCCGCAGCAAGTGCGTGCCTTCGGCTGTGAACCCGCCTTGACCCTGAAGGAGGCGGCGGCCAAGGCGGTGGCGGCGTTAAGAAAAGAAAGCTACCGCCTGGAGGAAATGAGCCGGCAAAACCGGCAAATTGCAAAAAAGGAAAAGAGCCTGCTTACCGGTGGCCAGAGGTATTTCCGGGGGCTTTTTTCCGGGGGCACCCTGGCCTATGAGGCGATGATTATTCTGCAGGAGGATTTGGGCGGTATCTATTCCAACCTGGCCCTCGATCCCGGGTTTGCTTTGCCGGAGGTCTACCGCAGTCGAGAACATACCATCATTGATTTTGGAGAGGATCAGTTTACCCGGGGTCGGCCTCATCCAATGATCGAACCCGCGGTTCGCAACCAGCGGATTATCGCCGAGGCAGAGGATCCGGAGACCGCGGTAATCATGCTGGATCTGGTGCTGGGATATAACGCTCATCCCGATCCGGCGGGAGCGGCTTTGGAGGCCGTCCACCGAGCCCGCCGGGCCGCCGGGGGGCGCCACCTGATATTTGTCGCCTCGGTTTGCGGTACCGACAGTGATCCTCAGAACCGCCGGGAGCAGATTGAGAAGCTTATTCAAAACCGGGTGCAGGTTTTACCCAGTAATGCCGATGCAGCGCTGTTTGCAAAAACGGTGCTGGAACCTTGACAGGAGGGATAAAATTGCCGGAACAATCTTTAGCCAACATTCAGCAGCTTTTTTCCACCGGACCCAGGGTAATTAACCTGGGGCTTGAAGAATTCGCCAACAACCTGAAGCTCAAACAGGTGCCGGTAGTGCATGTTCGCTGGAAACCGCCGGCCATGGGGGATGACAGCCTGCTTAAGCTCCTGGACAAATTAAGATAATGGTTCTCTGACAACTCTGCAATACCGGATTTTAATTTTTGATTATGACTAATTTGTGTTTGGGGGGTGGTGCTTTCCTGGCAAGCTATTTGTCGTTTGCAACTGTTGGGGAAGGTAGAGTTGGGTTTTTTATTGAACCCGGTTTAATTAAAAACCATCAGGAGGTTTTATGTTATGAAGATGTATGATCTTTCCCAGCCCCTTAACCAGGACACTACTTTTTGGCCCTATTATCCTCCCTTTGAGGTTAAATATTTCAAAAGAAAGCCGGAACATGGGGTTAATGCCATGTACATTAAAACTTCTCTGCATATCGGGACTCACCTGGATTCCGCCCGCCATTTTATTACCGATGGGATGGCTATCGACCAGATCCCCCTGGAATGGCTGTACGGGCCGGGAGTAATTGTGGACCTGCGAGACGAGATGGGTGACCTGGCGGCCTATACTCCGGAGATGATTGAAAAAAGGGTGGAGGTAAAAGAGGGCGATCTACTGGTATTGCATACCGGGTGGTACAGATATGCAGCTTTGGGACCGGAAGCCGATGAAGAGCGCTATATCCACCTACACCCGGGTGCTCACCCCGATATGGTGCAGTGGTTGATCGACAAAAAGATCAAGATCTGGGGCGTGGATGCGGTTTCTACCGATCACCCTATGAATCTGCCTATCGGAAGGTTTTTGGGCAAGGGAACCTTTGGGCAGTGCGATCGGGTGCGAGCGGCGGCGGAGAAAAGATTCGGGGGCAAAGAAGCGGTGGATAAGCTGTTTCCGGAAGAACATTACCAGTTGACCCACAACGCTTTATTCAGACATAACTGCTTGCACATGGAGAACCTGGGCGGGCAGATCGGCGCTCCGGAACTTCAGAACAAGAGGCTTACTATCGGCTGCTTCCCCTTCTTGTTCAAGGGCGGCGAGGCGGCTTTTGCCCGGGTGGTAGCTTTTCTGGAGTAATTTAATTTGCCCCCAGGCCCGCTATTTTAGAGCCCTTGGTACTGCCGCCTTCCTGGCGGCAGTACCGTCAAATCTTAAACTGGAGGTCCCGATAATGAGCAAAATAGATCAGGCAAACCAGGAAGCTGTGGAGAGGATGATGAGCTCCCGCCCGGTGTGGGTGGATATCGGACGGGCTAAAGATGTTATCCCGGGCATGAAAGATAACCTGATCCTTCATGCCGGCCCCCCTATTGCCTGGGAACAGATGAGCGGTCCCTTGAAAGGCGCGGTTATCGGAGGCTTGATCCATGAAGGGAAAGCCCGCAGTGTAGAGGAAGCCCGGGAGCTGGCTGCTTCCGGAGATATTGAATATGCTCCCTGTCATCACTATAACGCGGTGGGGCCGATGGCCGGGGTAACCACTCCCTCCCAGATGGTGTTTATTATTGAAGATAAGGAACATGGCGGATATACCTTTTCCAACATGAACGAAGGTTATGGAAAGGTGCTTCGTTATGGTGCTTACGATGAGGAAGTTCTCCGCCGTTTGCGCTGGTTGGATGAGGTTTATGCGATTGTACTTAAGGAAGCGGTTAAGCTGTCCGGTGGATTTGATATTAAAACAATTATTGCCCAGGCCCTGCATATGGGGGATGACGGGCACAACCGCAACCGGGCTACCACCTCCTTGTTTATCCGGGCGGTTGCCCCTTACATTGCAGAGACGGAATTCGGAAGAAAGCGGGAATATGATACCCCCCGCATCGATTTAACTAATACCTGTCCCTTTTTCAAGGAGATCAAGCCCACGGTGGCGGCGGAAGTGCTGGCCTTTATGCACAGCAACGATTTAACGGCCTTAAATGCTATCATGGCCTCCTGCAAATCGATGGCGGTGGCGGCCCATGGTATTGAAGGCTGCTCCATCGTGAGCACCATGGCTCGCAACGGCACCGAATTTGGGATCCGGGTCAGCGGCACCGGCGATAAATGGTTTACCGCCCCCTGCCAGACCCCGAAGGGGCTTTATTTCTCCGGATTTACCGCCGACGATGCCAACCCGGATATTGGCGACAGCGTGATTACGGAAACCGTGGGTATCGGCGGATTTGCCATGGCTGCGGCACCGGCAATTGTGAACTTTATCGGTGGGAAGCCCAGCATGGCCTATGAAGCCACCAATGAGATGTACGAAATTACAACTTCTGAAAACAAGAATTTCAATATTCCGGCCCTGGATTTCAAAGGCACACCCACCGGTATAGATATCCGCAAGGTGGTGGAGAAAGGCATTCTGCCCCGGATCAATACCGGTATTGCCCATAAAGAGCCGGGGGTGGGACAGATCGGGGCGGGCGTGGTCCTGCCGCCGATGGGGATCTTTGTGGAGGCGCTAAAGGAGCTGGCCGGTAGAGCCGGCTGAATTGGCGAGATCTGTTTACCGGGGCAAACCGAATTTTTGCCCACATAACAATGACGGAGGTGAAACCAGGAGATGCCGGCGTTTACTTATCAAAAATGTTCCGATCTTTCCCGGGCTATGAAATGGTTGCTGGAAACAGAAGGCACATACCCTATGGCCGGCGGCACGGATCTGCTGGTAGGAATCCGGGCGGGGAAATTCAAAGCTCGGCAAATAGTGGATATTAAAGGTATTGATGAACTAAAACTGCTGCAAGAAGATCAGGAAGGCATTACTATCGGCGCCGGGGTTACTTTAAACCAGATTCTGCTGTTTGATCCAATCAGGGAAAATGTGCCGGTATTGGCGGAAGGCTGTCACAGCATCGGTACTTATTCCGTTCGCAACCGGGCTACCCTGGTGGGAAATATTTGCAACGCCTCTCCGGCGGCGGACACTGCCGCCCCCCTGTACTGCCTGGGGGCGCTGGTTAATATAGTAGGCCCGGGGGGAGAGCGCAGGATTTCCATTGAGGAGTTCTTTACCGGACCGGGAAAGACCGCTCTTCGACCGGGAGAACTGGTCACTGCAGTAGTCATTCCCAGACCCTACCCTCAGGGAAAAGGAGTTTACAAAAAATCCTCCCGGACCAGCTCGGTGGATCTGGCCACGGTAGGGGTGGCGGTTCAGAGGTGGGATGGGGAGGTTCGTATTGCCCTGGGGGCGGTAGCCCCCACCCCGGTGAGGGCCGGATCGGTAGAAAAGGCAATCAATCGGGACCAGGTCACCGACTGGGCCCGGGCGGCCGACCTGGTGAAAGATGACATCTCCCCCATTACAGATTTACGGGGCTCCCGGGACTACCGCTATCACCTGGCGACCGTGCTGGTGCGCCGCGGACTGGAAGAAACCGAGGAGGTGTGCTCATGTCCGATAAACTAAAAATTTCATTTACAGTTAACGGCATGAAGGAGACACGGGAAGCCTCTCCTCACCAGACCTTGCTTAAATTCATCCGGGAAGAACTAAAGCTGATTGGAACCAAGGAAGGGTGCGAGGTGGGGGAATGCGGCGCCTGCATGGTTTTGTTAAACGATATTCCGGTGAACTCATGCCTGGTGCTGGCGGTAGAGCTGGACGGTAAAGAGCTGGTAACCATTGAAGGACTGGCCAAAAACGGGGAACTGGACCGGGTCCAGCAGGCGTTTATAGATCACGCTGCCTTTCAATGCGGTTACTGCACCCCGGGCATGGTTATTTCCGCCCGGGCGCTGCTGAGCCGTAATCCCAACCCTACCGATAAGGAGATCAGCGAAGCGCTAAGCGGCAACCTTTGCCGCTGCGGAGCCTATCAGGAAATCCGACAGGCGATCAAAGCCTGCTCCAAGTAATCAGGAAAGGAGGAAACAATATGCCATCCTTAACCTATGTCGGACAAACGTATCCCCGGATAGAAGGGGAGGAGAAGGTAACCGGCAGCGCTCGGTATATTGAGGATCTTTTCATGGAGCCTATGCTCTATGCCCAGATCAAGAAAAGCACCATCCCCCACGGTCGGATAAAACGGATAGATACCGGCAAGGCAGAAGCCTTGCCGGGTGTAAGAGCAGTGGTTACCGGAAAAGAGTGTTCCAAGAACCGGGTAGGGCTTTACCTGGTGGATCGCACCTTCTTTGCGGTAGACAAGGTTCGTTTCTTCGGGGAGCCGCTGGCGGCGGTGGCTGCCAGTTCGGCCGAGATAGCCCAACAGGCGGTAGAGCTGATCGAAGTAGAATATGAGGAGCTTCCGGCGGTGTTCAATCCCCTGGAGGCCATGAAACCCGGTGCACCGCTTATTCATGAGAATTTGGGGGATTACGAAGTGGTTCCCATATTTTATCCTACTGCGGGGACCAACATCAGCAACCACACCAAAATTCGCAAAGGAAATGTAGAAGAGGGATTTGCCCAATCAGATCTGATCATTGAACGGGATTATTATGTTCCCCAGATGCAGCATGTAACCTTGGAAACCCACAAGGCCGCCGCCCGGTGGGGCTTTGACGGCAAGTTAACCGTGTGGAGTACCGCCCAGTCTCCCTTTACAGTCAGGCAGCTGCTGGCCAAATGCCTGGATATGCCTTTGCATAAAATTAGGGTGGTCTCCAGTTATATCGGCGGGGGGTTTGGCGGCAAGGCCGGGGCTACCATGGAAGGACTGGTCATACCTCTGGCTAAAAAATGCCCCGGATATGTGGTGCGCATTGTCTTTACCCGGGAAGAAGATCTGCAGTGTACCTTTACTCGCCAGGCCATGTATGCCCACCTGAAGACCGGGGTGCGCAAAGACGGTCGCCTAGTGGCCATGGAGTACAAGATGATCTGGGACGGGGGCGCCTACACCGAATATGGTGTAAATATTACTCGAGCAGCAGCCTACAGCTCCGCCGGGGCTTACGATATTCCAAACATCAAGACCGATTCTTACTGTGTATACACCAACAACCCGGTAGGCGGCCCGCTGCGGGGTTTCGGTATGTGCGAGATGCAGTGGGGCCTCGAGCGGCAGATGGACGAGATCGCTAAAAAACTCCACCTGGATCCGTTGGAAGTGCGCCTCCTCAACGGGATGAAAGAGGGATCCACTACCGCCACCGGACAGCGGATCGAGGATTCATCTTTTATGAATTGTCTGCGGACTGCAGCGGAGGCGGTGGAATGGGGCAAACGGTCTGAGGGTAAGTTCCGTGGAAAAGGGCTGGCCGGCCTGGTGAAAGCACCGGCCCAGCCCAGCAACGCCTCCTCTTCGGCCATTATCCGGATCAATGAAGACGGCACCGTCCATCTTTCGGTAAGTGCTACCGAGATGGGGCAGGGTATGCTAACCGCCATGTGCCAGATGGCCGCGGAAACGCTAAAAATACCGGTAGAAAAATTCTCTATCCGGATTCCCGATACCGACTTTACCCCCTACGAGTGGCAAACCGTGGGCAGCCGGACTACTTACTCCTGCGGACATGCGGTAATCCGGGCGGCGGAGGATGCCCGCCGGCAGGTGCTGGAACTGGGCTCAATGGAACTGGAGGTGCCGGTGGAGGAAGTGGAGCTGGAAGACGATATAGTCCACTGGAAAAAGGATAGATCAAAACAGGTGCCCTTAAGAACCCTGGCCGACAGCTACAAAAAACCTACCGGCGAGGGGATCTACGGACCGATTATCGGCCGGGGCTCCTATATTCCTTCCAAGATGACCAATCTCGATCCGGAAACCGGGCAGGGAAATCCCGGCATGTTCTGGACTTTCGGAGCCACTGCCGCAGAAGTGGAGGTGGACAAAGAAACCGGAGAAATTACCGTTCTCCAGCTGGCTACGGCCCTGGATGTGGGGCAGGCAGTAAACCCGCAGCAATGCCGGGTCCAGATCCACGGGGGGACTATTATGGGTCTGGGGACCGCTCTTTATGAAGAGATCAAGCTGGATCAAGGCAGAATTTTAAATCCGAACTTTACCGATTACAAGATACCCACCATAGAGAATACCCCTTATTTGAAGGGTTTTGCTCTGGAAACTCCGGAAAAAGACGGCCCCTTTGGAGTGCGGGGAATAGGCGAACAGCCCATGATTGCCGTAGGCCCGGCTATCGCCAACGCGGTAGCCGATGCGGTGGGGGTTGAGCTGAACACCTTTCCCATGACCCCGGAGCGGGTGTTACAGGCGATCAAAAATAAAGACCGCTGAGCGTCTTTTCTCATCCCTGCCTTTTTAAAGAGGCAGGGATTTTTAAATTTGCAGAGAAATTAATTCTGAGGATATGATTAAAAATGACCGGGGGTGTTAGAGCGGCAATGAAATTTACGCAGACCGTGATCATCAAGGGAGCGGGAGATTTGGCCACCGGGGTGGCCCACCGGCTGCACCAGGCCGGCTTCAGGCAAATAATGACCGAACTTCCCCAACCCCTGACGGTAAGGCGATCGGTAGCTTTTTCTTCGGCGGTCTATGAGGGAACCTTTCGGGTAGAAGGGGTGGGGGCCCGGCTTTGTGCCACTCTGGAAGAAGCCGGACAGGTGATGGAAAGCGGAGAAATTGCGGTGGTTATCGATCCGGAATCAAATATTGTACGCAAGCTGCAGCCGGGAGTGCTGGTGGATGCGGTAATGGCCAAAACAGCTCCTACCTCCCGGATCGATGATGCTTCGGTGGTAATCGGCCTGGGACCGGGGTTTGAGGCGGGCCGGGAGGTGCATGCGGTGGTGGAGACCAAGCGCGGCCATGATTTAGGGAAGGTATATTACAGGGGGACTGCCGCCCAAAATACCGGAGTCCCGGGAGAGGTATCCGGGGTATCAACAGAAAGACTGCTGCGGGCCCCGGCCGCCGGCCGGTTTAAGGCGCTGGTCAACCTGGGGGATCTGGTTGAAACCGGCCAGGTGGTGGCAGAGGTAAACGGTGTTCCGGTGGTAGCCGGGACCGGCGGCCTGGTACGGGGACTTTTATATAGCGGTCTGGAGGTACCCCGGGGGATGAAGATCGGAGATATAGATCCGCGGGGGAAAGAAGTGGATTTCCGGACCATTTCCGACAAGGCCCGGGCGGTGGGAGGAGGTGTGCTGGAAGCAGTGCTGCGCTTTTTGCCTTAACCGGTTATTATTTTTTGGCGCCGTTATACTTAAACACAAATAACGACTGGATGCATAACCCTAATCTGTAGATGAGGCGGTTTTCCGACCGGCAGATATAAAAGCAAACGAGGTGATGCAGGTGAAAATAAACTATCTGGAAACTGAAAAATCCGTAGGCAAAATTATCTGTCACGATATAACGAAGATCGAAAAAGGAACATTTAAAGGGGCCCGATTCAAGAAGGGACACCGGATAACCGAAGAAGATGTATCCGTTCTGCTCGATTTAGGAAAAAAACATATTTATTCGATCACCCTTGAGCCCGGAGATCTTCACGAGGATGAGGCTGGGGAAAAAATTGCCCGGCTTATAGCGGGCTCCGGTTTAAAGTTGGAGGGGCCCAGCGAGGGGCGCATAAACCTGGTCTCCCTTAAGAGGGGTGTTTTAAAGATCGATGTTGAAAAATTAAACGCCCTGAACGCTCTTCCGGAGGTGGTCGTATCTACCATCCACACCGGCTCTCCGGTAGATCGGGGAGAACTGGTGGCGGGGGTAAAGGTAATACCGCTGGTGGTTTCCGAGGAGACCCTCCGACAGGTGGAGCAGGTCTGTTCGCCAAAAAATTCGGTTCTAAGCGTTCGCCCCTACCAAAAGATCAAGCTGGGGGTGATCATTACCGGTTACGAAATAAAACACGGCCGGATAAAAGACGGATTTGCCCCGGTTATTAAAGAAAAAGCGGCCTACTATGGCCTGGACGCCCCCTCCCTGCTTTATGTTGATGATAACGCCTCTCAGATTGCTGCCTGTATCAAACAATTGACGGATCAGGGCTGCCGGGTGATAATCGTTACCGGGGGGATGTCGGTGGATCCGGACGATGTCACTCCCACCGGGATCAGGCTGGCCGGCGCTTTGCTGGTAAAATATGGGGCGCCGGTGCTTCCGGGAGCCATGTTTATGCTCTCTTACCTGGACGAAGCCCCGGTTATCGGGCTGCCGGCCTGTGCCATGTATTTTCGAACCACCGTGCTGGATGTTTTGCTGCCCCGCCTTCTGGCCGGAGAAAAGATCACCGCCCGGCAGATTGCCGAACTGGGGCACGGAGGTCTCTGCCGGGGCTGCCGGGTCTGCCGTTTTCCAAACTGTTCTTTCGGTAAAGGAGGTAACTGACCACTATGGAGATATACAGGAATCTTTTGAAGATGATTGAAAGAAGAGAGCCGGCGGCACTGGTAACCGTGGTGGAGACCAGGGGCTCCGCTCCCGCCAAGGCGGGATTTAAAATGCTGGTAGATTCCCGGGGAAGAAAATCGGGCAATGTGGGGGGCGGCCTGCTGGAGATAGAGGCGGTGGAACAGGCGCTGGAGGCCATGAAGGAGAACAGTTGCCGGCTGTATCAAAGGGAGCTGACTGCCCGGGAGGCGGAGGAATCCGGCATGATCTGCGGTGGGGAGGTTACCCTGTTTATCGAACCCTACCTATCTTCCGACACTTTACTCATCGTGGGAGCGGGCCATATAGCCCTGCACCTGGCAACCATGGCCAAAATAGCCGGCTTCTCAGTAACAGTGCTGGATGATCGGGAAGAATTTTGCAATCGCCGGCTCTTTCCCGACGCTGATAGATTGCTGATAGGAGACATTGGGCAGCAACTGGATCAGATTGAAATTGACCCGCAAACCTATATCGCCATCATGACCCGCGGTCACCGTTACGATCAGCTGGCGTTGGAAAAAACTATTCACTCACCTGCCTTTTACCTGGGGATGATCGGCAGCGCTAAAAAAATAGAGACTACTTTCAACAATTTGCGGGATATGGGGATCGATCCGCAGCAGCTTCAGCAAGTGCATGCACCCATCGGTATAAAGATCGGCGCCCAGACCCCTGCGGAAATTGCCGTAAGCGTCCTGGCGGAGATTATCGCGGTAAAAAGACGGGCATTTAAAAGTCGTTTAGCGGAGAATTTAAGCCGTGGACAAAATGAATTTTCAACTTAGCTGCAAGATATGGTTGGAATGCAGGGGGGAAAAAGTTTTTGGCGACGGCCCCTGCGATATTCTTAACCGGGTTGAGAGGACCGGTTCCCTGCGGTCCGCGGCCAAGGAGATCCGCATGTCTTACAGCCAGGCTTGGCGGTTGATCAATTTGCTGGAACAGCGCTTGGGTTTTCCCTTGTTAAACAAAATCACCGGCGGCAGCTCGGGGGGCGGCTCGGAGCTAACCTCCAAAGGCAGGGAACTGGTAGCCCGGTTTGCTCCTTTCCAGGAGGAAGCCCGGCAGGCTTTGCAGCACCTGTTTGAAAAGCATTTTAAAGACTTTTGAAATGTTCAACCGGGTTATCAGGTAAAAAATATTTTAAGGATATCAGCGTGAACAATTTACAGCTCAAATCCGTTTTAGGAATCACAGAAAAAGAGATAGTCTCCATATATGGGGCGGGAGGCAAAACTTCGCTTCTATATCTTCTGGCAAGCGAGCTTTCCGGCAGCGGGAATAAGGTGGTGGTGACAACTACTACCAAAATCTTTCAAAATCCCAATATTCCTTTGGTTTTGACCCCGAGGTTGTCGGAGGCCAAAGCCAAGCTGCAAAGGCTGCTGCTCGGCAGAAATCCGCTAATCCTGGCTGAAAACCTTTATCCGGGAGGCAAGCTCAAAGGCATAGATCCCTCCTGGCCGGGGCGGCTGATTGAACAGCCGGGGCTTTTCTGTATTCTGGGAGAATGTGACGGGGCTGCAGGAAGATCCCTAAAAGGTTATGCTTCTTTCGAGCCGGTGTTACCTCCCGATTCCAGCATAATTCTTCCGGTACTGGGCCTAAGCGGTTTGGGAGCCCCATTAAATTCAAAGCAAGTTCACCGCCCGGAGCAGTTTTCGCAGATGGTCGGTATTAAGATGGGGGAAACTGTCAGGGTGGAACACCTGATCCGCAGCCTGAAATGGATGGTTGAACTGGGCCGCCGCCAGGCCCCCCGGGCCCGGGTAGTGCCGGTTTTGAATCAGGCGGATCTGGTTTCAGATATCGGGGTAATAAAACAGATCGCCGGTGCGGTGGCCGGCGATCCCGATCTACAACATATAATTTTTGCTGCCGCCCGGAAGCCGGCGCCGGTTAAATTCATATTTAACCTTATTTCCGGTCAGGCGGTGCCTCGGGTGTCGTGCGTGGTGCTGGCCGCCGGCTTTTCCCGGCGCATGGGCAGTGATAAATTGGCCCTGGAGCTCGGCGGCACCACGGTGCTCCAGCAGACCCTGCAAAATATCGCCCGTTCCGGGATCAGCGAAACCATCCTGGTCATTAACCCCGGTGCAACCGGCCTGAAAGCAAGTTTATCAAAATATAATCTGAAATTTGCGGTTAACAAACGCTCTTTCCTGGGGATATCCACTTCCCTGCAGGCCGGATTGTCTCAGGTGGCCCCCACCTCCCAGGGTGTTATATTTGCCCTGGGAGATCAGCCCTTAATCTCTGCCCGGGTTTTTGACAATTTGCTGGAAAACTACCGCCGCCGGTTGCCCCTGGCAGTTTTCCCCACCTGCCGGGGGTGCCGGGGCAATCCGGTGCTGTTTGATCGCCGCACCTGGCCCCTGCTGATGGAGCTGGAAGGGGACCGGGGAGGCAGTCAGCTGCTCTCCCGTTTGCCCGCAGAGGAGCTTCTCCCGGTGGAGATGGAGATGCCGGAGATACTGGTGGACCTGGACACCCCCGGCGATTATGAAGCTATTTTAAACCGTTTCAAAACTGGAGCGGATGAATAAGCATACGACCTGGGGAGGTTAATAGTGGCGCTTTTGTCTGTATCGGAACTTTATAAAGCATTTGGAGACCGCTGCGTGCTTTCCGGCATCTCCTTTCAACTGCAACCGGGAGAAAAAGCGGGGCTGATCGGCCCCAACGGGTCAGGCAAAACCACCCTATTACGGGTAATCGCCGGGGAACTGCCGGCCGACCGGGGAGAAATTTTTTTATCCAACCAACTGGTTACCGGTTACCTGCCCCAGAAACACCCCGAGCTGGAGGGGCGAACGCTGCGCCGCTATCTGGAACAGGCTCAACAACCGCTGCGAGATATGGCTCTGGATATCAACCGACTGGAGGGAGAAATATCCGGCTGCCCCTCTACAGAGGCTGCCCGCCTGAAGAAATTGCTGCACCGCTATGGTGAAATATCCGGGCATTTTCAGCAGATGGGCGGATATGAACTGGAAAGCAGGCTGCAGGCGGTGAGCCGGGGTTTGGGGTTTAGCCGCGACGATCTGGAGGGGGAGCTTGACCGGTTTAGTGGCGGAGAGAAAACTCGGGCCCGGTTGGCGGCGTTGCTACTGCAAGATCCGGATCTGTTGTTGCTGGATGAGCCTACCAACTATCTGGATCAGCAAGCCCTGGAATGGCTGGAACGGTATCTGATCGACTGGCCCCGGGCCTTGATGGTGGTTACCCACGATCGATTTTTCCTGGATCGGGTGGTGGGAAAGATCTTGCTTCTGGAGCAGGGAGCCCTGAAATGTTACCCCGGCAGCTACAGCTCTTTTCATGCCCGGCGGGAAGAGGAAAAACTGGCCCAAAGCCGGGCTTATATCAGGCAACAAGCTCTGATTCAGAAAGAGGAAAAATTTATCCGGGAGGCCAAGGCCGATGAACGCTCCAAACGGCAGGCTGCCAGCCGGCAAAAACACTTACAGAAACTGGAGCCGTTGAAGCCTCCGGAAGAAAGGGCCGCCTTTCATGTAAACTTTAATTTCCCGGAGCGCAGCGGCCGGCAGGTGATCGAGCTCCGGGAAATAACCAAGAGATTTAACCGCCGGCCCCTCTTTAAGAACATCTCTTTTCAGATCCGCTGGGGCGAGCGGGTGGCGCTGGTCGGGCCCAACGGTGCGGGCAAAACCACCCTGCTGAAGTTAATTGCCGGGGAGGAAGAGCCTAGTTCCGGAAGTATAAGCACTGGCCCTTCGGTAAAGTTGGCTTATTTTTCCCAGGGGCAGGAAAAATTTCACCCCGAACACACGCTGCTGGAGGAAATCACCTCTACTACCGGGCTAACCATTTCCGAAGCCCGCAGACATCTGGGCCGCTACCTGTTCACCGGTGAACAGGTATTTAAACTGATTAAGCATCTCAGCGGCGGAGAAAAATGCCGGTTGGCCTTGGCCCGGCTGGAGCTTATTAAAAGCAATTGCCTTTTACTGGATGAACCGACGGGTCACCTGGATTTAACTTCGCTGGAAGAGTTTGAACAGACCCTGCGTGGTTACCCGGGAACGCTGCTACTGGTCTCCCACGACCGGTATTTTTTAAGCACCCTGGTTAACCGGGTATTTGAGCTGAGCGGGGGAAGGCTCACTGTTTATGAGGGGAGTTATCAGGATTATGTTGAGCACCGCCGCGAACAGGAGATAACAGAGCAAAAGGTCTCCCGCTCCCCCGGGCTCTGCGAAAAAAAAGAGAGGCCGCCGCAACATCATCTTCGGCAGCAGAGGCGGGCCCGGGAGTTTAAACAACAGCAAGAGGAGCTGGAGGAGATGATCCAGGGAATTGAACAGGAGATTGACTCCCTGGAGTTAGAGCTTGCCAATCCTGCTCTCTACAGCAATTACCAGAAAGTAAAACAACTTCATGAAGAACTTCGCGCCGCCCAGGCAAAAGCCTGCCGGCTGCTGAAACAATGGGAAGAGGTCAGCCGGGAGCTGGAGACCCTAATTTCAAACCTGTAGGGGCGGGGTTCCATCCCCGCCCGCAAACCGGGGTTTCTATCCCCGTCCATCAGGGTGTGGATTGCTGTGTTCGGAAATATTGGGGCGGCATGGAAACCGCCCCCTACACCAAGTTACACCATTTCGGGGCCGTAGGGGCGGGGTTCCATCCCCGGCCCCAAGCAAGGATTCCATCCCCGCTCGCAAACCGGGGTTCCATCTCCGTCCATCAGGGTGTGGATTGCTGTGTTCGGAAATATTGGGGCGGCATGGAAACCGCCCCCTACACCAAGTTACACCATTTCGGGGCCGTAGGGGCGGGGTTCCATCCCCGGCCCCAAGCAAGGGTTCCATCCCTGCTCGCCAACCGGGGTCCTGCCCCTGACCCTACACCAGGCGGTTCAAGATCGCCAGCGCCAGTATTCCGGTAATCAAGGTATAAAATAGATTCCTTGATTTTACTGCAACTACCAGGGTTGGCAGAAAGGCCCAGATGTACAGGTTGCCCGGGCGAAAATCAATTTTACCCTGGGGCGCAAGAACGCTTACCGCGGTAAGGGCACCCAGGACCGCCGGAGCAACAAACGACAGCCATTTTTTAACCGGCGAAGGAAACTCCCGGCGGGAGAGCAAAGCTACCGGCAGGATCCGCGGCAACAGGCTGGCCGCGGAAACACCGGCGATCAGGAGCCAAAAATTAATTTCACCGATCACAGATCACCCCGATGGTGGCACCGATTACTGTGGCTATAATGATATTTGAAAGGGTTTCCATGGTTCCCGGTAAAAAATAACCGGTGGCCAGGCAGATCGCCGCCGCCGAAACCGCCGCCCGCAGGTGCGATTTGTGCTCAATCATCAGCACCAGCAAACAGGTATACATTGCCGGCAGGGCAAACCCCAATCCCAAGCTCCCGGTGTCGCCGATATAGCTTCCCGCCAGCGCTCCAATCAGGGTGCTGAGTATCCATCCCAGGTGGGCGGTTAAATTCAGCCCGGCCAGGTAAGACGAAGAAGGGTAGCTGTTCCGGTAGCGACTCATGGCTACCGCATAGGTTTCGTCGGTCAAGCCGTAGGAGAGCGAGGAGGCTAGCAGCGGTGGAACCTGGTCTTTCAGGTAAGGCACGGTGGAGGCGGAAAACAGCAGATATCGCAGGCTGACCAGGATATTGGCCATTATAATGGTTACTATTGCTCCGCCGGCTTTAAGAATACCGATGGCTACATATTGCCCTGCCCCGGTAAAACAGAGCAGGGACATCATGGTGGCCCGAAAAATCGATATGCCCGTATCCTTAGCCAGCACCCCGAACGCAAACCCCAAAGGCAGGTATCCCAGAACGATGGGGGCGGCATCGGTTATTCCCGAGCGCAGGTCAAGCTTAGGTTTTGTTTGAACTGATCCCTGGTTTAACATAATTTGCTTGCCGTTTCTTCATATAATAATCATCCGCAGCTATAAACCCTTACTTTCGGCATATTGAGTGTAAACCCTCTTTATAATAAGCGCTCCCGGCCAAAACCGGGTTCCGATTCAGGGCAATCAACTGTCAAAAATGGCCAGGGTTTGCAATTTAAACCGGTGGGGACTATAATACCACGTAGGAAATTTTAAAAACAGGGCTGGTCTTTTATGAATAGGAAAGCGGTAGTAACCACCCGCCGGGAGGCGGAGACAGTTTATATCGGCGAGATCCTGGGAAGGTCGCTAAGCTCGCCCCTGGTAATTGCCCTTCACGGGGAGCTGGGCACCGGCAAGACCGCCCTGGCCAGGGGAATAGCCAAAGGGCTGGGGGTGGTGCAGACTGTTACCAGCCCTACTTTTATAACCTTGAACATATATTCCGGGCGCCTGCCGCTTTACCATTTTGATTTTTACCGCCTGCAGGAGGAAGGAATCTGTCGGTTAGAATTTGAAGACTATCTGCCCGGCGACGGGGTGGCCCTGATCGAGTGGGCGGATCGTTTTCCAGATATGCTCCCGCCCCGACATCTGAATATGACCCTGGAGAGATTTTTTGACAACGAAGGCGAAGGCCGGAGGTTGTGTTTTATCCCCCGGGGGAAATTGGCCTCTTCTCTGGTGGAAGAGGTTTTAAGCCGCATTTCCTGGAGAATAGGCGGCGGGTTACATCTTGATTCTTCCGGGCCCGGCTGCAAGGAGGTTTAAAGCTGCTAATTTTAGGGATAGATACCGCTACCCTGGCCTGCAGTGTTGCCCTCCTTAAGGAGGATATCCTGCAAGGGGAGATTACAGTAAATGTAAATAAGACCCATTCCCAGCAGCTTTTGCCCTTAATTGACAGCCTGCTTGAGTTTTGCCGGGTGGAGCGAGAAGAGCTGGAAGGGATAGCGGTGGCTGCCGGGCCGGGCTCATTTACCGGGATCCGGATCGGGGTGGCCACCGCCCGAGCCCTGGCCCAGGGCCTTTCTATTCCGGCGGTGGGGGTATTAACCCTGGAAGCGCTGGCCGAATCGGTAGCCGGCTCGGGCATGTTGATCTGTCCCCTCCTGGATGCCAGGCGGGGAGAAGTGTATGGGGCGCTTTACCGTCGGGAGGCGGAATCTCCTTACCGGTTGGAAGAGATCGTATCCCCGGGAGCGATGAAATTGGCGCCGTTGTTGTCCCGGGCTGCCGGATTTAAAGAGCCGGTAATCTTTCTGGGGGAGGGCCTGAAATCTTACGGCCCGGAGGTCTGCCGAGTACTGGCCGGTCAGGCCCGGTTTGCTCCGCTCAGCCTGAATCGGGCCGGGTTTGTAGCCCGGCGAGGAAGGCAGGCCCTGGGAAGAACGCCGGCTCCAACTTATGAACAGCTGGTTCCGGTATACTTGCGCCTGCCGGAGGCGGAGCGCAAGTTGAAACATCATAAACCGGGACTGTCCGGGTGAAGATAAACCCGGCAAGCTCCCGCGCCCCTTCCGCCTGCGGCGCGTAAGAAACCTTTTCCGGGAGGCAGTAGCTTTGAAGCTTAATCACAGCGGCCCCCTAACTATTGACCAGATGACCGAACAGGATCTGGATCAGGTGCTGATAATTGAAGGATCCTCCTTTCCCCATTCCTGGTCCCGCCGGTCATTTGAATCGGAGCTGATGAAAAACCGCCTGGCGATTTACCGGGTAGCCCGCCTGGAGGGGCGGGTGGTGGGGTACGGCGGCATCTGGGTAATTTTAGACGAGGCTCACCTGACCACGTTGGCCATAGATCAGATCTACCGTGGACAGGGGATTGGCACCGCTTTGCTGCAGGAGCTCATAGAAAATGCCGTCCGGGCGGGAGCCCGCACCATGACCCTGGAGGTGCGCCCCAGCAACCTGGCGGCCCTTCGTCTTTATGAGCGCTTCGGGTTTGTGATGAAAGGGGTCCGCAAGAGATACTACCTGGACGAAGATGCCCTGCTTATGACCCTGGAAGGGCTAGGTGATTCTTAAAGCGGTGTTAAAAAGGTTTTCAGTGGCATAAATGGTGCGGGAGGTTTGCACCGGGTACAGGTGGTGAAAAATGTATGGATCCGGACAAAAGCCGCGTCAACCGGTGGATAGACAATAAAACCCCGGGCAGGGGCAAAGCCCCGCCCCTGCAGGGTACCCATCGGGATGAGCGAGTGCTGATTCTGGGGCTGGAAACCTCCTGTGATGAAACGGCGGCGGCGGTGGTGGAGAACGGGTGCCGGATACTGAGCAACCGGATCTCCTCTCAGGTAAGGATCCATGCCCGCTACGGGGGAGTGGTGCCGGAGATCGCTTCCCGTTGCCACCTGGAATTAATTAATCTCCTGATTGAACAGGCCCTGCGCGAAGCGGGGCTTTCCGGCTCTCAGTTAAGTGCGGTGGCGGTCTCCTATGGCCCCGGGTTGGTGGGTGCACTGCTGATCGGAGTATCTACCGCCAAGGCGCTGGCCTATGCTCTCCGGCGGCCGCTGATTGCGGTAAATCACCTGGAGGCCCATTTTTATTCAAATCTCTTCACCGGTGCTTGTATTGAGTTTCCGGCCGTGGGGTTGCTGGTCTCCGGCGGGCATACCTCCCTGGTATACCTCCCGCAACCGGGAAAAACAATCCTCATCGGTCAAACCAGGGATGACGCTGCCGGGGAGGCCTTTGACAAGGTGGCCCGGGTGCTGGGACTGGGTTACCCCGGAGGCCCGGCGATTGATGCCCTGGCCTCCGGAAAGGGCCCTGCCACCCTGGAGTTTCCCCGGGCATACCTGGAGGCGGAAAGCCGGTTTGATTTTAGTTTTAGCGGTTTAAAATCGGCGGTTATAAACTATATCCATAACCGGAAACAAAAAGGGGAGCCGGTAGACCTTCCGGATCTGGCCGTCTCCTTTCAGGCGTCGGTGGTGGAGGTGCTGGTGGAGAAGACGGTCTTGGCCGCCCGGGAAAAAGAGGCGGTTTCGGTTTTGTTGGGGGGCGGGGTGGCTGCAAATTCTGCTCTTCGCAGGGAAATGAACCGGCGGCTGGGGGAAGAGTGCCCCCGGGTTGCTCTTTATTGCCCGCCTTCCGAGCTGTGCACCGATAATGCGGCCATGGTGGCCGCGGCCGCTTATCCCCTGTTTTTATCGCAAAAATTTGCTCCACTTGATCTCAATGCTTTCCCCAATCTGGAGCTGCCGGGAAAGGACCTCTGAGATTTTATGTTAACTTCCTGTGATATTTGTGATCAAGACGGGAGAAAGCGCTTGTTTGATGGACCAATTGTGGATAACCCTGTGGATAATGTGGATTACTTTTATTGGTATTTACATCATCTAGTTAGTCTATGCGCCTGTTTGCCGTTTTATGACTGAATAACCGTAGACATAAAACTATTTACCCACTGCCGATAATTGAGCATCCGGGTGCCTTCTGCTATAATAAATTTGCCGGCAGGTGGTCACCGGGAAGCATAGCATAAGGTATGAGCTAATCTTTCCTGCAGGGAGGTTCAAATGTTACCGAAATCGCTACAGCGCGTCTATTTTATTGGCATCGGCGGTTATGGCATGAGCGCCCTGGCCTTGGTGCTGCTCAATATGGGCTTGCAGGTTTCCGGTGCCGATCTGAAAGAGTCCGAAATTACCAAATACCTTATTCGCCAGGGGGTCGAGATCTTTTATCACCACCGGCCCAAAAATATTGAGGATTGTCAACTGATAATCCATTCTACGGCCATCCCCAAAGATAACCCGGAGATGGGAGAGGCCCGTCGCCGGGGGATTCCCCTTTGGCACCGCTCTCGCCTGCTGTCGGCCCTGATGGCGGATCGCTACAGCATTGCGGTGGCCGGAGCCCACGGCAAAACTACTACCGCCGCCCTGCTCTCTTTTATACTGGAACAGGAGGGCCAGGATCCAACGGCGATTATCGGCGGAATTATCTCCTCCTACCCGGGCAATGCCCGGCTGGGCAGGGGGCCTTATCTGGTAGCGGAAGCCTGTGAAAGCGATCACTCTTTTCTTTTATACCGCCCCCAGATCTCTCTGGTTACCGGTATTGAACCCGATCACCTGGAGAATTATGGCGGAGACTTTAACCGCCTTTTAGCAGCCTACCGGGATTTTATCGACCACACCGATAAATGGGCGGTCCTTTGCGTCGACGATTTTAGGTTATGCAAACTAATCGACGGCGGCATTAGGCCCAAGCCGGTTACCTTCGCTCTCAACAACCCGGAGGCGGACCTGTATGCTGGAAATGTTATTCCCAACGATGCAGGCTCCACTTTTACCCTCTATAAAAATCAGGAACCGGTGACCCGGGTGGATCTAAATATCCCCGGTCGGCATAACGTCAGCAATGCCCTGGGGGCCCTGGCGGTGACTGATCGCCTGGGGTTGAACTTAAAGAGCTGCGCCCGCTCTCTGGCTAATTTTTTCGGCGCCGGCCGCCGCTATGAAATAGTGGGCCGGGTGAACGGGATTACAATCATCAGCGATTATGCCCACCATCCCACTGAGGTTCGGGCTACCATCCAGGCCGCCCGGATTAACGGGGAACGGGTATTTTGTATATTCCAGCCCCACCGCTATACCCGTACCGCTTATTTCATGGAGGAGTTCGCCCGGGCTTTTCAGGGAGCGGATCTGGTGCTGCTTCACCGCATTTATCCCGCCGGGGAGAAGCCGATTGCCGGGGTAACCTCGGAAAAACTGGCCGGCCTGCTTAAGCAGAACCTGGAGAACCCGGTCTATACCCGCAACAGCCTGGGCGAGCTGGAGAAGTTGGCGTTACACTTGGCCCGCCCCGGCGACAATATTTTGGTGATGGGGGCCGGGGATATTAACCTGCTGGCCCACAGCCTTTGCAAACATCTGGAGGAAAAAAACTTTGCCGCCACCGATGGTTGAACGCCCTTACCCGCTTAAAAAAATAAACCAAATAAACCTCAAGGCCATAGCCCTGGGGGTATGTTTGATCGGGCTTCTCGCCGGGGGGCTGGCCTTTTATCGCCATGCAAACCCTCCCTACCGGGTATTAAAACAAAACAGTCGCCTGCCGGGGATAGATTGGGAACATGAGGTGGCCCGGCATTACGATCCGGATATCATCAATATACTCTTGTTGGGTTTTGATCGAACGGCCTCCCGGGATACACGCTATCGCCTTTACCGGCCGGACACCATTCTGATTGCCTCCTTGAATCTCAGAAGCAAAAGATCCGCCCTGGTGAGTATCCCCCGGGATAGTTATGTTAGGATATCCGGCATGGAAGGGTGCGACAAGATTAACAGCGCTTACCTGTACGGATATGAATGCCTGGGATCGGAGGGAAACCGCCATCAGAGCGGATTGGACACCGTGCTGGGCACGGTTCAAGAGTTTTTGGGCGGGGTGCCGATCCATTACTTCATCAAACTGGACATGGATGCCGCGGTAGAGATCATCGATAAGCTGGGGGGGATCGACTATGAGGTGGAAGTGCAGATCAAAGAGCCCGGCAGCAACCGAGTTTTGCTGGACCGGGGGGAACAGCATCTGGATGGCAGCCGGTTTTTAAGTTATGTTCGCTTTCGAGGGGTGGGCGGCGACCTGGAGAGGATTGAGAGGCAGCAAAACATACTGATCTCCGCTTTCAACCAGCTTAGAAAGGCGGGGAGGTTAACCGATCTTCCTGCCCTGGTCCGGACCCTTACAGAACGGGTGGAGACCAACTTCACTCGGGCCCAGATGGCCGCCCTGGCCCGGCTTGGACGGGAGATGGGCGAAGTCAATATCCAAAGGTTTTTATTTCCCGGAAATCCCCAGTACTGCACCCGGGAGGGACGGGATATTTTTTTTCTGATTGCCAATGAGAAGGCCCGGGTAGAGATCATCAAGCTGGTGTTTGGGGCCCAGGTTGAGGAGAACCCCCAGATAGTTTTATCCGGTAAGACGCCCCCGAAGGAACTTCTTTATCCTCCCGGAAACACGGGAAAGTCCGGGGAACCCGGGTTTCCCGGCCATCTGCCCCAGGATTTGCCCTCAGAGCAAGATTTGTTTTCGGATTACCGGGACTAGCCGGAACATTCCTTGAAAGGGTGGGTGAAGAAGCTGAAAAACAAAATTATCTGTGCCCTGGATATTGCCGATCCGAAAGAGGCGCGTCGTATGGTAGAAAAACTGGATAGCCGGGTTAAGTTTTTCAAGGTGGGAGCGTTGCTTTATCTTACCGGCGGCAACCGGGTTATAAAATGGATTCTTGATCGGGGGAACCGGGTGTTCCTGGATTTAAAGCTTTATGATGTGCCCTCTACGGTCTTCCAGGCGGTTGAGCAAGCGGCTTTGATGGGAGTCACTTTTTTAACGGTGCACGGGAACCGGGAAATTTTAAGAAAAGCGGTGGAGGCAGCCGGGATCTCCGGTATGAAGCTGCTGGCGGTAACTGTGCTGACCAGCTTGGATCAGGCGGATATTTTGGATATGGGCTATCCCTGCCCGCTGGAAGAGCTGGTTATGCACCGGGCCCGTCAGGCCCACCTTTTAGGCTGCGGGGGGGTTATCGCCTCTCCCCGGGAGGCTGCCCGGTTAAAAGCCGCCTTTGGGGATCAGTTTCTGGTGGTCACGCCCGGTATACGCCCTGCGGGCGGGCAGGTTGGCGGACATAAACGAGCCTCCACTCCCCGGCAGGCTATCCGGGCCGGAGCCGATTACCTGGTGATCGGTCAACCGGTTATCCAGGCCCCGGATCCGGAAACGGCTTTGTTGGAGATAATCAAGGAGATGGAGAGCCGGTCCTGATTTTTATTTTTTCGGCGGGCGGTACCTTTGCAGCAGGTGGTACATATAATAGAGTATAACTTCTATCCAAAGGCGCTATCATCGGTAGCGTCATTATTTTGCCCGCCTCCCTGTTTAAGTTTCTTGACGTCCGACGGCGGGTGAACCGGCTACTGAGGGCTCAAATAATAAAAATATCCAGGGAGCGGCTTATGGAACAGGTAAAAGATCGGTTGGCGGCGATGGTTCCCCACTATGACAGCCAGGGGGGCAATATCACCCGGATCTATACCACCGGCGGGGAAATTATTACCGACCGTCGAACCGCCAGGTGGAATTTGCGCCGGCTGGCCCGGTTGTATAATGCGGATTTGCAGGCTATTCGGGATAATTACGGCAAGTACCTGGGTTGCCGCCAGGGGGTGCCAATGCCCTTTTCCGCCGCCCTGGTGCTGATCTCCCTTAAAACCCGGTTGCCGGTGGGCAAAAATGACGGTGGTTACGGCTATATAAATGTGCCGGCGGTAGAAAACATCTATGCCGCCCCGGATTGCCGGGGCCGCTGCATAATCGAGCTTGCCGGGGGGCATAAACTCACTTGTCTCTATGCCTGTCGGACGGTCCAAAACAAAATAAGGCTGGCCAAAATTGCCCTTGACTATTACAAGCAGGAACGAGAGCTCTCCGGATTCAGTTCTCCGCTGCTGCCGGTATGGTTAAAAATAATGGAGGGCTTAATCCGGACCGTTATCCAGGAAACCGCCGGTCCCCCGGACTCCTCTACCTGAAATAGAAAGCCCCGGTTTGCCTTTTTGTATCTGGGGGCCTAAAAAATGGATTTTAGGTTTAATAGGGATAAAAGACAAGGCCCAGCGCCGCCCCGGCAGCGATAAGATAGAAGGGGCTGGTCTTGAACCGGATGTTAGCGAGAAATAAAGCGGCGGCAATGGCGAAAGTGGGCCAGTCCACCAGGGCGGTTTTGCCTAAAGAGATGGCGGCCAGCAGAATGAGGACGATCACCGCCGGTTGCAGCCCCTGTACAACGCGCTCCAGGCGGGGATCTTTTATCTTATTCACCAGGAAAGTGCCCAGGGCCAGAAACAGGATTACAGAAGGGGATACTACTCCAATGGTGGCCACCGCAGAACCGGTGATTCCGGCTATACGGAAACCCACGTAGGTGGCTGAATTTATGGCTATCGGACCCGGAGTGGTTTCCGCAATGGCGAGGATATCAATGAATTCCGCCGCGGAAAGCCAACCGTAATGGGCGATGATCTCCGACTCCATCAGCGGGATCATGGCGTATCCACCGCCGAAGCTGAACAACCCCACCTTGAAGAAAGCACAGAACAGTTTTAACAGCAGCGAAAAACTCACGGTTTAAGACTCCTTTTCCGCTTGTTTGCCTTTGTAAAATAGAAGCGTTCCCAGCAGGGCTCCCAGGGCTAGAATAAACAGCGGGTGGGGGTGGAACACCAGAGAAAAGACCAGCAGCAAAACAAAAAGACCGAGCCTTAAACCGTCCTTCAGGATTTTTTTCCCCAGGTCCCAGGCTACCGCGGCTATCAGGGCCACCACCGCCGGGCGGAGGCCGTAAAAAATCGCCTGCACGAGCCGGTTATCCCGCACCACCGGTATAAAAAAAACCGCCAACAGAAGGATGATCACAAAAGAGGGTAGAACAATTCCCAGGGCCGCGGTAAGCCCTCCCCGGGTACCCCACAGTTTTCGGCCGACTATTATGGAGCAGTTCAAGGCAAAGGGGCCGGGAAGACTCTGAGCTATTACCAGGATATCCATAAAGGACTCTGAGTCCACCCATCCCCACCGTTGGACTATTTCCCGCTGGATCATGGGTAAAATGGCGTAACCGCCGCCAAAGGTGAAGGCGCCGATCTTTATAAAGACAAACAGGATTTTTACCAGAGAAGTGGGCGGTCCCTTTATGTCTACTGTTGTATCTCGATTCAAATTATCTCTTCTTCCCGCTAAATCGACCTGTTTATAGTATAGTATAGTAGGATTAACCGGTAAAGGGGAGCCTTTTCCCCATCCGGCATATTCTTTTAATTTGGGCCGCCTTTAGGTTCTCCGGCTAACACCGGTTTATAATTTAAATAATACCAGATTGAGGAAAAAAATGAAGGAAACTCCTTTAATGTGTCGAAATAAACAAAGTAGCGTGACATTCAAACTCACCCGGGGACATAGGCTGGTTTAATTACAGGGTGTTTTGACAAATAACGGTTGAACAGTCTAATTTTAGGTGCGACAACAATATAAGTTATATGAATATCTACGGAAATCGATAAAGGCAAACCTGCCGAAAGGCAGGGACGCAAAGCCATGGGTCCAAGAAGGATTGCCAGGTTGCCGATTATTTATAAATTAGGTAATCAAACGGTGATCTGACTTCGCCCGTTTGATTTTTTATTTGGAACAAAAAACCATGAAAAAGGAAGAAGTCCTAAGTCATTTTTTTATCGAAGGAAGGAGTGTGCTCGCTTAGGAAGGATATCAGATACTAGTCAATGCAGGTATTCAGCCCGCCTATTACAGTCCCCCGATTTGCCCCCCTGGTGAAAGGGAGGGCAGGGGGGATTTTCCCCTCCTCCGATGCAAGCTGAACTATCCTTGTTCCGTAGCCCAACAAAGCCCTGATAGGGAGGGCAGCCCGTGCCTAAAATTATTAAATCATTTTTTATAATTATCCTTGCACTCCTGGTGATCGCCGGTGCCTTTGTCTTATTGGCCGCACCTGAATCGAGCTTTGCCTCTTCCCTGCAGGTAATCGGCGATGCCCTGGGGATCAAGGTGGAGGGTGAAGGCCCCCTGTTCGACCAGGAAAACCTGGCTCCGGGCGACACCGCCTGCTCCAGTGTTACGGTCATCAACGAGGGCGAAAATCCCTTTTCCTACACCCTCAGCTCCGAACAGGAAAGCGGAAGCGAGGATCTTTTTAACAACTTGCAGATCACCGTTACCGGGGGGGTCCACAATTACAGCGGTCCCTTGAGCGGGCTCAAGCAGCATTTTATGGGCCGTCTTCCGGCTAAAGGTCAACACCTGTTGAACCTGAC
>CAYXBB010000019.1:0-35917 GCA_964463285.1 uncultured Syntrophomonadaceae bacterium
CGGCCGGGCAACGGGATCTGCCACCAGGTGCACCTGGAACGCTTCGGGATCCCCGGCCAGACCTTACTGGGTTCAGACAGCCACACTCCCACCGGGGGAGGACTGGGAATGCTGGCCATGGGGGCGGGAGGGCTGGATGTGGCGGTGGCCATGGCCGGTCAGCCTTTTTTTCTAACCGCCCCGGAGGTGTTGAAAGTTAACCTAACCGGAGAGTTTCCACCCTGGGTGGGAGCCAAAGATATTATTCTGGAACTTTTGCGCCGCCTTACCGTTAAAGGTGGGGTAGGCAGGGTCCTGGAATATGGCGGCCCAGGGGTAAAAAAGTTGTCTGTGCCGGAACGGGCCACCATTGCCAATATGGGAGCAGAGCTGGGAGCTACCTCCTCTGTCTTTCCCAGCGATGAAGAAACCAAACGTTTTTTAAAAGCCCAGGGCCGAGAAAACCAGTGGAGACCCCTTGACCCGAAACCGGGCGCCGTTTATCATGAAATGTTGACTATTAATTTGCATGAGTTGGAACCGCTGGTAGCCTGTCCCCACAGCCCCGACCAGGTAAAAACTATCTCCAGGCTGGGACCGGCAGCAGTGGATCAGGTGGCCATCGGCAGCTGCACCAACTCCTCGTATCAGGATCTGCTGCTGGTCTCAAAAATTATACAGGGAAAATCAGTTCACCCCGGGTTGAATCTGGTGATTTCACCGGGGTCTCGACAGGTCTTGTGGCAGTTGTCCAAATCAGGAGCGCTGGCGGAACTGATCGCTTCCGGAGCAAGGATCTTGGAATCCGCCTGCGGGCCCTGTATCGGAATGGGACAGGCTCCACCCTCGGGAGGGGTCACAGTTCGCACATTCAATCGCAATTTTGCCGGCAGAAGCGGCACCGCCGATGCCTCCATATATCTTTGCGGGCCGGCGGTGGCCGCGGCCACCGCGCTGAAGGGAGTGCTGGCCGATCCCCGAGAGTTGGGCTCCTTTCCCGAACTGGCGGATCCCCCCCGGTTTATAGCCGATAACCGGCTGATTATTCCCCCGCTCGTGGATAATATAGTGGAGATAGTGCGAGGCCCCAATATCAAACCTTTGCCGGTAAACGATCCCCTGCCTGATAACTTGTCCCTGGAGGTACTGCTAAAAGTTGGTGATCATATCACCACCGACCAGATCCTTCCTGCCGGGGCAAAGGTACTGCCTTTAAGATCCAATATCCCGGCCATTGCCGAATATGTATTTGCTGCCTTGGACCCTTCCTTCGCCGAACGGGCCAAAAAATGCGGACGAGGAGCGGTAGTGGGAGGAGAAAACTACGGCCAGGGTTCCAGCCGTGAACATGCCGCCCTGGCTCCCATGTTTTTAGGACTAAAAGTAGTCCTGGCCAAGTCCTTTGCCCGGATCCATCATGCCAATCTGGTTAACTTCGGTATTTTGCCGTTAATATTTGCTGATCCTTTGGATTATGATCAACTTTCCCAGGGAGACCGGTTGGTAATTGACAACCTTCGGGATCAGTTAAACCGGAGCTCATTGACTGTAACCAACCTTACCGGTGGCCGGCAGTTTAAAATGAAACACCGGCTATCTGCTCGCCTGGTAGAAATAATAAAGGCAGGCGGACTGCTAAACCACGCGCGGCAAGCAAGGCACCCTTAATAGTGCGCTACCCGGCTATTACCGGTTAATAAACTACCGCAATAGCACAGGCAAACGGCGGGTCATGGGTCAACGAGATCTCCACCCCGGTGATCCCCCGTTGCTTGGCCTGTGCTCCTGCTTTCCCGTGTAACTTTATTTCAGGTCGCCTTCCGGGGCAAGACAGCACTTCCACTTCCGCCAGCCCCGCCGGTCCGATACCACAACCGATTGCCTTTAAAACCGCTTCCTTGGCTGCGAATCGGGTTGCCATGGCCGCCGCCGGACAGGCTCGCTTAAGGATCAATTCTCTTTCCCGAAAGGTAAACACTCTGTAGACAAATCTATGCGGGTGCCGACGGTAAACCCGGTCTATACGCTGTATGGAAACTAAATCTACCCCTGTCCCTTTAATCAAACTGTTTCCCCCCACTTTTCAGTATTTGAGCTATCAATTAACAATATTTTACACCATACAGCAGTGATTTTGGTTAAATTGAAGATTGTTTCCGGACTTTTTCGGATTGATCTTGCATTTTCAGGCTAAATGTGCTAATCTTCGTTGTAATCACCCCCGTTTTTGGGGATTTAGGAGGTTTGTTTTTTTATGGAAGGTAGGGTCAAATGGTTTAACCCCCAAAAGGGGTACGGATTTATCGAGATGGATGACGGTCAAGATGTATTTGTCCATTACTCCGAAATTCAGGATGAAGGTTTTAAAACCCTGGAAGAAGGTCAGAAAGTAGAATTCGATGTTGTCGAAGGAAACCGCGGACCTCAGGCCACCAATGTGGTGAAGTTATAGGCTTGGGAACTCCTTTGCCATAGTTTCTCCGCTTTTGGTCAAAAAAGCCGGTTAGATTAACCGGCTTTTATATTTGGGTCCGCCCATACCAGAGCCCGTTCCCTGGAATATCACCATTTATCAAAATGTATTCGTTCGGGTATAAATCTTTCCGGCTTCTCAACCTTTTCGCCGGGATGGCCGACAACCACAATTGCTGCCGGAATTATATCTGATGGCAGCTTCAGAATCTGACTGATTTTATCTACCAGTTTATCCCGAGGGTAAACCCCGCACCAGCAGCTGCCCAACCCCAGGTGGGTGGCCTCCAGCAAAATATTCTGTATTGCCGCCGAAATACCCTGGATCCAAAAGGCCCCGTTATATTTCACAGTTCCGGTATCACAACAGGGAACTATGGCCATCGGAGCCTGTTTGAGCATTTTGGCAAAGGGGTGCCGTACGGAGATCTCATCCAATAATATTCTATCTTTAACCACTACAAAGTGCCAGGGTTGTTCATTACCGGCTGACGGAGCATACATGGCTGCTTTTAATAGCTGCCGAATCTGATCATCGGATACCGGCTTTCCCTCGTATTTTCTAATGCTTCTTCTGGCGAAAATTTCTTTCACTGATAAATCTCTCCCTTCCTGAAATCGTTAAGTAACCCGGATTGCTGTAGGCCTCATACTCCGGATTAAACAACTATCCCGGTGAGGGAAAAAAACAGTCTCCGCCAGCCCGGTGGCCTGTTATCCCTCCCGTCAGGCAGTTGCCTTTGAGCCATATTATTATTATTTCCATGTCTCAACCCATTTTTCCTGTTATGTGGAAAATCCGGATTTAATTTGTTAGTGGGCTTAAAGCTGAGTAAGGTCCGTTTGGGCAAGCACCATTTGATTAAGCGCCTGGACTAAGTTGCCCTGCTTACCTGGGATAGCTGTTCAAAAATTTCTGCTGTCAAAGATATTTCTTCTATCGTGCAATAAAACTCGGCAGTAGGCAGCAGTACGGGATGCAAACATTCAGCACACGGGTAGTCTAAGGCTATTTAGGGGCATAGCAGTAGCCCGTCCTTCGGAGTGGGCTATCCTTCTATATTGCCATCTCAACTGTTAACCAATATTTTAAGGCTGCATATAATGTACCTGAGGTACAGAAGTTTCTCTGTCCCAATTTTATTTTGCAGGAAAGGAGGGAGTAACTTAAGTGAAATCAAAGGATTTTAGCAGTCATAAGCATGTCGCGCTTGCCAAGGGGGTACAGGGCGGCAGAGCTCCCGCCGGTTGCCCGCCCGGTTTTCAGGGGCGGTATACGGTTCAGCCCGGTGATACCATGTTCTTTATAGCGCAGCGGTATGGGGTTAACCTAAACTCGCTGATTGCCGCCAACCCGCATATCAGCGATCCAAATGTTATTTTTCCGGGGGATGTACTTTGTGTGCCCGGCGGCCCATCTTCGGGAGGTAGGATTCCCGCCAGCTGCCCCCATGGTTTTCAGGGGCGGTATACGGTTCAGCCCGGTGATACCATGTTCTTTATAGCGCAACGATATGGGGTTAGCCTAAATTCACTGATTGCCGCCAACCCTCATATCAGTGATCCAAATGTTATTTTTCCGGGGGATGTACTTTGTGTACCCGGCCCGCCCGTGCCTGTTCCTGCACCACCTGCAAAAGGAAGGGTTCCGAAGAAATGCCCGCATGATTTTCAGGGGCGGTACACAGTTCAGGCCGGTGATTCCATGTTTACTATTGCTCAAAAATTTGGGGTAAGTCTAAGTGCTTTGATCGCTGCCAACCCGCATATTACCAACCCCAATCTCATTTTCCCGGAGGATGTACTCTGTGTGCCTGAAAAATTGATCCTACCCTGCTGCCTGATAATGAAACCAAAAATCCATCCTGTTCCGGGAAGTGAGCCCGGCGGGGTTGTCCTGGCTCAATTTCTCTCCACCAATAAGGAACGCATCTGCATTCTGGCGGTGGGGCTACCGGATCCGAAGGATTTGGACCATTATACCGGTTATCAGGGGATAATTCAGGTTCCCGAACAGGCGGAAATTACTTTCCCCCTGAACAGGTGCCAGGAACAACCGCCCCACCCATCTTATCCGGAGCATCCATCCCATCCGGGGGATTATCCGCCCCTGAGGGAACAGGAAGATCAGCAGCCCCTGCCGGAGCAATTGGGTTATCCGGCTCAGCCGGATCATCCGGGACCTCCGCCCCATCCGCCCAAACCGCATTACCAGGCCCTGTGGTGCGGCTGCAAAAATATCTCTACTATGTTAACGGTGGATACCAAGATACTGGTCCGGGCATATAAATCCGGAGGGTGGGCAGGAACCACTGTCTTATGGGTAGATTTAAGAGGTTGCCGGAGTGGCGAAATAGCCGATTACGGATACCAGCCGGAGTACAGATAGCTTGTCTAGTAAAATGGCCTCCTCCAACAGGGGGCCTTTTTTAGGTTGATTTTTTCAGTTATAATAAATATATTCCAGTAAGATCTAGGTTGAATTTCAGGTAGGAGATGATTATCAGTGCAAATTGGCCTGGTTGGCCTCCCTTTGGCCGGCAAAACCACTTTTTTTAACCTTCTTACCGGTTTACACCAGGAAACCGGGCAAACCGGTAAAGACGAGGTTCACCTGGGGAGTGCTCTGGTCCCCGACCCGCGCCTTGATTATCTGTTTCGGTTGTATCAGCCGCTTAAACAGGTAAACGCTCGAATTCAATTTAAAGATATTCCCGGCGTGCGGTTTGACCAGGGAGCCTCCCTGGCGGCTAAAACCTGGGAGGAGGTACGCAGCGCAGATGTGCTGGTGCAGGTGGTACGGGCTTTTCATAACGACCTTGTTTCGGCGGTAACCGGTGAACCGGATCCTTTCAAAGAGGTCAATGATCTGGCCTCCGAACTACTACTGGCAGATATGTCGGCCGTGGAAGGCCGGTTGGAACGATTGGCACAGGCCCGAAAACCTCCCAAAGATGCGGAGTTTCAGACCAGGGTACTTAAAAAAATATTAACTGCCCTAGAAAACGAGCTACCCGCCGGCAGTGCATCCCTGGATCCGGAAGAAAGACAGGTGATCAGCGGACAGGATTTTTTTAGTGACAAGCCCCTGATCATTGCCGTAAACCTGGATCAAAATCAGTTTGCCGGCGGCAGTTACCCTGAGCAGGAAAAGTTGTTGGATTATACTTCCCGCCATAACCTGCCGGTAATTGAGGCCTGTGCCTTAATTGAAACTGAGATTGCTGAGCTTTCCCCGAAGGATCGTCTTGAATTTTTAGCCGATCTGGGGATTGATGAGCCCGGGATTTCCCGGCTGGCCCGGGCGGCGTATCAGCGGTTGGGATTGATATCTTTTTTTACCGTGGGGCAGGACGAGGTCCGAGCCTGGCCAATCCGCCGAGGAACGGCGGCCAAACAGGCCGCGGGCAAAGTACATACCGATATAGAACGGGGGTTTATCCGCGCGGAAACGGTGAGTTATGACGATCTGTTTTCTCTGGGCAGCGTTGCCAAAGCTCGGGAGAAAGGCCTGTTTCGCCTGGAGGGAAAAGAGTACCTGGTACAGGACGGGGATATAATTAATTTCAGGTTCAATGTCTAGGAGCAGTGCTCTGGTTATTACGAAAGTAAATCCAGCACTACCTCTGCCATTTTTTCTTTTTCCACTACGCAGTTATGCCGCACCGGTTTTTGCGGCAACTCACTCAAGGCGGAGGGGATTTTCCAGCCCGTGTGGCAAGAAAGGGTAGTTAGCAGTTCAAATTCGGAGCGGTCCCGCACTGCCTTTTCGCCCAGCAGTGCCCGGACTACACTGCGGTTAAATTTAAACGGGCTGGCAGTAGATAAAACAATTGTTGGGGCATCATCCCTGGTGGCCGCCCGGTATTTGTGGTAGACTGCCATACCTACTGCGGTATGCGGATCGACCAGGTATTTATAACGGTGATAGGTCCGGTTGATGTTTTCCATGGTTTCCTGTTCGTCGGCATAGTCGGACCAGAACAGCCGGGCCATTTCTTGGGAGGTAAATAAATTCACCCGGTAACGTCCTTCGCCGGCCAACTGCTCCATCCACTGTTTTACCAGACCACTTTGCCGACCGTTTAGTTCATACAATAACCGCTCCAGATTGCTGGAGACAAGTATGTCCATAGAGGGGGACATAGTGCGTGTAAACGGCCGATTGCAATCATAGGTTCCACTTTGAATAAAGTCGGTGAGCACATGGTTGGTATTGGCAGCGCAGATCAGACGGTTGACCGGTAAACCGGCCCGGCAAGCATAAAACCCGGCCAGGATATTTCCAAAATTGCCGGTGGGTACTACAAAATTAATCTTTTCCCCGTTATGTATTTTTTGTCCCCGAATTAAATCCAGGTAGGCTGAAAAGTAATATACAATTTGCGGCGCCAGGCGCCCCCAGTTGATAGAGTTGGCCGAAGAGAGGCGGTAACCCCGGTCGGCCAGCTTTTGAACAATGGTCCGGTCGGTGAATATTTGTTTTACTCCGGTTTGGGCATCATCAAAATTACCCCGCACTCCCACTACCGCCACATTTTCCCCCTGCTGGGTAACCATTTGCCGCTTCTGAATCTCACTAACCCCATCCTCCGGGTAAAACACGATAATCCTGGTTCCCGGCACATTGTAAAATCCTTCCAGGGCTGCTTTACCCGTATCCCCGGAGGTAGCTACCAGTATGGCTACAGTAGGGGCCTGTTCTTCGACCAGTTTCAGGGAACCGGTGATAAGGGAAGGGAGCAGCTGCAGGGCGATATCCTTAAAGGCTCCGGTAGGACCATGCCACAGTTCCAGCATGTACAGGTTTTGGTCCAGCTGGTTCAGGGGAACTATCGATGGGCTATCGAAACGGGAAACGCTGTAGGCACTACCAACCCAGGAACTAATTCTACTTGCCCCCAGTTGTTCCAGGTACAGGGGTAATATTTTCCCCGCCCTCTCCGCATATCCCTGGTTTGCAAGTGGAATATAGTTAATCCGGGGCAGCATGGAAGGAACAAATAGTCCCCCATCGGGGGCGATCCCCATCAATATGGCCTCAGCCGCTGAAACGGGGTCAGCCTCCCCCCTGGTGCTGATGTAATGCATATTTAACCACTCCCGTTATTCATATAAATAAATATAACTAATTAAACGGTCCGGCCGGTAAAGCTAGACCGCCTATTTTATTAAACACTATCTGATGGCGACAGTAAAGAGGGTGCGACTACTCAATTATAATCTTTTCAAGGAGGATCGGCCCACTCGCGAAGAAATCTTACCGAGGGGATGTAAATGTTGATGGCCGAAGGGAAGGATAAGGTACTCCCAGGGAACTTGAAAAATGGCGAGGTTTTTAAACCCTATTAGAGGAGCCAAAAATTTTAATCTTTTCCCGAATAATCGTTTCGGCTGCCTTCCGGGCCGGATTAAGAATATTGCGGGGATCTATTTCCTTTGGATTTAATTCCAGCGCGTTTCTTATCGCCCCTACGAACGCCTCCCGGATATTGGTATCGATATTAATTTTGCGTATCCCAAGCTTTATAGCCCGCTTAAGACTTTCATCAGGCACTCCGGATGAACCGTGTAACACTAAAGGGCAGGAAACATAGCGGCTTATCATTTCCAGGCGATCAAAATCCAACCTCGGTTCTCCTTTGTACTGGCCGTGAGCGGTTCCGATGGCGATGGCCAGGGCATCCACTCCGGTTTCCCGGGCAAATCTGGCTGCCTCTTCAGGATCGGTAAAAAACGCGTCTGATTCCTCAACACTGATATCATCCTCGGTGCCTCCTATTTTCCCGATCTCCGCCTCCACGGATACCCCTACCGTTCGGGCAATTTTGACCACTTCGGTGGTAAGTTCAATATTCTCCTGGAATGACAGCCTCGATCCATCGATCATCACCGAGGTAAAGCCGTACCTGATACAACGCACTACCTGTTGCAAGCTGGTACCATGATCGAGGTGAAGCACCACCGGGACGGAAACCTCCTGCACTGCTTGTTTCACCAGGGTAGTAATGTATTCCAACCCGGCATATTTTATAGCCCCCTGGCTGGCTTGAATAATTACCGGGGATCTTTCTTCCTCCGCCGCCCGGGCAATACTTTGGACCACCTCCATATTGTGACAATTGAATGCGCCCACAGCATAACTTTCTTGAGAAGCCCGGCCTAGAACTTCCGTCAATGTGACCAGTGGCACAAGTGTAACCCCCTTTATTTTTGTTCCACCGGGAATAGTATGTGGCCTTAGGTTTACCAATTTACCAGTTTATAACCTTCTTTTGCCGCCGGTGTAATAATTGCCTTTCGAGAATAGGGGATAAAATTCCTTCCCCTGTATGCACCATACCGAAATTTCCCGCCGGTTATCATCCAGGAAGGCATATAAGTTAAATATACAGGAATAAAGTTCCGTGCCTGCAAAATATTTGTTGAGTCTTATAAGCTTTTCATTTACAAACATGTTATAATAGTTTTATAAAATAAATAATGGTTGGGGTGCTCCGAGCGGGGCTGAGAGAAGGCGCCATGAAGCCTTTAACCCTTGGAACCTGAGCCACCCTATTGATTTCAATAGGGCCCTGGATAATGCCAGCGTAGGGAATACGATATTATTGTGCAAGTAAAACTGCGGCCACCGTTGGCGGCAGTTTTTTGTTTTTCCAAACAATTAAAGGGGGTGCTTAAATGCCCTTATGCAACCTTAGTTTGCAGGTTGTACCGCTGGTGCCGGAAAAAGAATTGTATTCAATCGTAGGAGAGGTGATCGAACTTATAAAAAAATCCGGGATGAAGTATGTCGTGGGGCCGATGGAAACTACCATAGAAGGAAAACTGGATCGCTTGCTGCAAATAGTGGTCGAGGCTCAACAGGTCTGCACGAACGCAGGGGCGGAACGGATCGTCACGGTAGTAAAAATCGATTACAGTACCAGGGACGTGACCATCGATGAAAAAACCGTCAAGTAAAGATCGGCCTGGCTTGCCCGCCCTTTCTTTGGATCGCCTGACGGCGGCGGGAGCGATGATCATCATATTGTTTTTATGGGAATCGGCCTGCAGGGTGTTCGATATCCCCGAGTTCTGGTTGCCCGCCCCTTCCCGGATCGCCGAGGCGCTGGCCGGCAATTTACCTTTATTGATCAGACATACAACAGGTACGATCTATGCCGTGGTTGCCGGGCTCGCCCTGGCCATGGCGGTGGCGATATCCCTGGCCGTCGCGATGGATCGCTGGCCCTTAGCCAAAAAAACGCTATATCCCCCCCTGGTAATATCCCAGGCGATACCAATTTTTGCTCTAGCCCCGATAATCCTAGTTTGGCTGGGAGTCGATCTCAAGCCTAAAATAGCGGTGGTGGCACTGGTCTGTTTTTTTCCGTTGGCCATAAACTTGGTGGAAGGGCTGGGGCAGGTAGACCCGGAAGCCCTTGAATTGATGCAGGTTATGCAGGCCGACCCCTGGTTTGTCTTTCGATCTGTCCAGCTGCCCTCGGTGATGCCCTATTTTTTTTCCGGCCTGAAAATATCTGCCACCTATAGCGTAATGGGAGCGATAATCGGGGAGTGGCTGGGCGGGAGCATTGGGCTGGGAGTTTACATGACCAGGTCCATGTATTCGTTTAAAACCAGCCACATGTTCGCCGCCATTTTTATCGTGGTGGTTCTAAGCCTGACCCTGTTTAAAATGGCGGAGCTGCTGGCCTGGCTGTGCATGCCCTGGAACAGGGCAAATCAATCAAAGGAGTGATCGGATATGGTTAATAAAAAAATATGGTTGCTGCTCCTAGTAGTTGCTTTCCTTTTTTCGATCTTACTTACGGGCTGCCGGCAAGACAGCAGCCCCGATCTGAAAAAAATAACCGTTCTTTTAGATTGGACGCCAAACACCAATTATAGCGGACTTTATGCCGCCAAGGATAAAGGGTATTATGAGGCAGAAGGGCTGGAAGTAGAAATTGTGCAGGCCTCGGGTACCGTGCCACAGCTGTTGGCAGCCGAAAAAGGTGAATTCGGGGTAAGTTATCAGGAGGAGGTAACTTTTGCCCGTCTAGAAAATATACCCATCGTTTCCATCGCCGCCGTGGTACAACATAACACCTCCGGGTTTGCCTCCCTAAAAAAAGCAGGTATTTCCACTCCTGCCGATTTTGAAGGCAAACGGTACGGCGGCTGGGGCGCACCGAGTGAAGAGGCCACCATAAAGGCGCTGACAGAACGTTTCGGGGTGGACTTTAATCAAGTGGAGATGGTTACTACCGGCGAGGCGGATTTCTTTACCATAATCGAGCGACTGGCCGATTTTGCCTGGATTTACTACGGATGGAACGGGGTAGAGGCCGAACTAAAAGGCCTGGAATTAAATTTCATTAAACTGACAGATCTGGATCCGGTCCTAGATTATTATACCCCGGTGCTGATTACCAGCGAAACATTAATAAACAAGCACCCGGATCTGGTCAAAAAATTTATGCGGGCTACTGCAAAAGGCTATCGGCTGGCCATCGACAATCCGGAAGAAGCGGCGGAGATCCTTATAGAAAATGCTCCGGAACTGGATCGAGAGCTGGTCAGGTCAAGCCAGCAATGGCTTGCCGACAAGTTTCAAGCAGATGCTGAAAAGTGGGGCCTGCAAGATAGAGGTATTTGGGAAAATTATACCTTGTGGCTTTATGATAACCACCTGATTGAAAGAGTGCCCGAACTGGACCGGGCCTTTACCAATGAATTTATACCCTAGAATTTCCGCCGGCCGGAAACCATATTTTCAAAGAAACCTGATTGGACCCGGTGATATCTATGAACATTGAAAGATTGGTGTTGTCCGGAATAAGTTCAACCTATTATTCTGCCGGCCAGAAGTTACCGGTGTTAAAAAATGTTTCGCTGACCGTCAAATCCGGAGAATTTGTGTCGCTGCTCGGGCCCAGCGGCTCAGGCAAGAGCACGATCCTAAAAATTGCGGCCGGGCTGCTTAAACCTGATCGGGGGCAGGCGGTGGTAAACAACCGCCGGGAAACAACCCGGGCGGCTAAAGTAGGCTATATGCCCCAGCAGGACCTACTGTTCCCCTGGAAGACCCTTCTGGAGAACTGTGCTTTGCCCTTACTGGCAGAGGGAATATGTAAGGTGAAGGCCTTCCAGGAGGTTGGGGAGCTGTTGCCGGTATTTGGACTGGCCGGTTTTGAGCACTACTATCCCGGTCAGCTATCCGGTGGAATGAAACAAAGGGCGGCTCTTCTAAGAACGGTAATGATCAACAGCAACCTGATGCTTTTAGATGAACCGTTCGCAGCATTGGATGCCATTACCCGGGAAAACCTGCAGGAATGGATGATGGAAATTTTACAGGAGTTTAAACGCTCGGTGCTGTTTGTAACCCACAGTATCGATGAAGCGATCTATCTTTCCGATCGGATTTACATGATCTCAGACCGTCCCGGCCGGATTATAATGGAAACCCCGGTGGAACTGCCCCGTCCCCGTTCCCGAGCAGTAGTCACTTCACCCTTATTTTTGAGCTACAAACAAAAATTGATGGGAACCCTGGCCGCCTCTGGAGGTGATGACCCGGGGCCGGCCTGAGCCGGTGGGTTTTTCGCTATCAATTTTTTTCTATTTTTAATGCACCAGAATAGATCAGGGCAATTTTGGCGGATATTGGGCCGATCAATTCATAGAGAATAGATGAAGATAATATAATTGCCAGCAACATGTTTCCCACGCTGCCGGGTAAAACTCTTTTGCCTAAAAATGAAAGGCCAATTGCCACACCCGCTTGAGGAATCAAGGCTAACCCTAAATAGTTCCGAATATTTTTTGTGGTGTTAGCCACTACACACCCTAAATAAGCACCCAGGTATTTCCCTGCGATCCGGATTATAAAGTAAGTAGCGCCGATTATTCCCAAGGTGCTGAATACGGTAATGTCCAGGCTCATTCCGGATACAACAAAGAATATCGATAAAATGGGTGGCGTAAATTTTTCCACCTGCCTGTACAGCTCCTTATCTTTCGTCAGGTTGATATAAATAGTGCCAAAAAGCATACAGGCCAGCAAAGGAGAGATATCCACAGCAGCGCATAAGCCGGCAATACCCAAAAGCAATGAGATTGTTAATATCAGGCGATTATCTTCGCTACGACTCGGAGTCATCAGTTTGCTCAACCCAACACCGCTCACCAACCCAATTACCAATGCGCCGATATTAAGAACCGTGGGTAAAACAATTTCATAAAAGGTAACATCCGCCCCGGCATCGGCATTAACCACCGCGATGGCTATGCTAAAAACAATAAGGCATACCGCATCGTCAAAGGCCACCACCTGAAGCAAAATATTAACGAAATTTCCCCGGGCCCGGTATTGCCGAATAGTGACCAGGGTACTGGCAGGAGCCGTTGCGGTAGCAATCGCCCCCAAAAGCAAACAAAAATCCCAATCCAAATGAAATATATAGCGCATTGACAAAGACACCACTACCCCGGCCAGAAGCGATTCCAATAAAACGATCGCAATGATGCCAAGCCCGGTTTCTTGAAAGGCCTCCCTTCTAAAATAGCGGCCTACACCAAATGCAATGAATGCTAAAGCAATATCACTAATAAATCCCATGCTTTCAATCATTTTATGAGGAATCAAATTTAAAACATACGGACCGATGAGAACACCGGCAATAATATAGCCGGTTACATTGGGCAGCCTGGCAAGCTGGGTAATACGCGTAAGTAAAAATCCTGCAAGTAAAATTACTGACAGGGACAAAAGAACAACTGTGGTATCATTTAGTTGGCTTAACAATTCGCTCATCGGTAACGCTCCTTAAACTATGATAATACCATATGATAAAATAACCCGCACTTAAAAAAGATAAAAAAACCCACCAGGGACCATGAGCACAGGCCCAGTGATCAATCCTGATTTCATATGTAATCTTTAGGGTATGCTTAAAAGCTATGAAGGGGCAATAGTTATTATGAAAAAACAACACTGCAGAACGGTTAATAAGAAACAACCCGGGTAAAAAAGGCTATTACAAAAATAAACATGCCTGGCAGTATAAACAAACAAGAGGTTGGATACGTAAACTGCCCGCCCGGTGGGTGGTTTCAAGTGGTTTGTTTTACCCTATATAATGTGCCGCCTTAAATTATCCGCTGTTCTTGACCACCAGTAACAAGCCGGTTTGAGCAATAACCCTGGCTGTAGTGCCGGTAAACTGATTGCTAAGCCCGCGGGAGGAGGCAAAGTAAAGTGGCTCTTTGTACAGCGGGTATTTGAGGCCTTCGGTAACCACACCGGTGACTTCCGGTGTTAGTGCAAATAAAGAGAGGTAATCCCCGGCTTGGCCTGAAATCACCAGCTCCCGGCTCATCAACTGAATTTCCTGTCGCCCATCGATAATTTTGGATCGGATGCCTTCGTTAAAAGGTATTGTCAGCAGCAGGATATTAATAAAAGCATGATCTGCCCGCCCCCCTCCCAAAGCACCGTAAATTACTATTTCTTCAGGTTTAAGAGTTACCGCATATTTTAGAGCCAGTTCCAGATCTGATTCTTCTTGATTTGCCTCAGGGCACAGCACCTTCAGGCATAATCGTTCCAATTGCCGGCGCAAGCCATGTAAGGAATCCCCATCTCCCACCAGCAAGTGGGGGCGGATACCCATGTTCAGAGCATGGCGCAGCCCCCCGTCGGCACAGATAACATAATCTTCCTTTTTAATTTGTCGCCGGCAACTGTCCACATCCCCAACAGCCCCGTTAGCAATCACTACCACTTTTTGCAATTGGTCTTCCGGTGCCTCCAATTCATTGTTAAACTTATCCTATTTGTATTATAATCATATCTAAGAACTATTTACAGGGAGACTTTAAGATCTGAAATATCTTGAATTTCGCCGACAGCTTTCCCGGACAGCCCGTGAGCTTTACCGGGAAAAATTGATGACCGCAACCGGAGGGAACTTAAGCCTC
This sequence comes from uncultured Syntrophomonadaceae bacterium, assembly GCA_964463285.1. Taxonomy (GTDB): domain Bacteria; phylum Bacillota; class Dethiobacteria; order DTU022; family DTU022; genus JAAZLS01. Next base: position 14,422 of record CAYXBB010000019.1, read on the forward strand.
AGGCTTCCTGGCCGGGGGGGATTTATGATTACTCCCAGCGGGATGTTCAAAGGGGATTTGTCTCCCGAATCCATGGTGGCCCTTGATGATCAGGGCCGACCGGTTGAGGATAGTGCCGCCCCCCCTTCCATGGAAACCTCCTTGCACCTGCATATTTATCGGTTAAGGCCTTCTATCGGGGCAGTAATTCACACCCACGCCCCGGCGGCGATCATCGCCGGGCTGTACAAAATGAGCATTGCCCCACTGACCGTGGAGATGATCCGGTTTGCGGAGGTTCCCCTGATCCCCTTCCATCTACCCGGCTCGGAAGAGCTGGTTGCAGCAGCAGCAACAGCTTTAAAGAAACACTCCTCGGCCCAGGCGCTATTTCTACAAAATCACGGCCTGGTTGCAATAGCTCAAAATTTGCGGGCGGCGGCCAATATCACCATGGCCCTGGAGGAAACCTGCCGGATATCAATCCTTTGCCGCCTGCTGGGGGGAGAGCCGGCACTAATCTCCGAAGAAAACCGCAGGCTGGCCAAACAATTTTTAAATCTGTAATTGACATTTCAACTGTTCACGCCGAAAATCCACGGGGTCGTCTCCCGTATAAAAGGATAAACAGATCCTTCCATATTTTCCTCAAACCCCCAAATTTTAACCCGGGCCCTACTTTCCCGGATGGCATAGGGGGGCGGGAATACTCTGCTTGACCCCTGAGCCGGATAAGCGCATGACATCGTAAAAATCGACCCAGGGGTTAAATGGAAAATTGTTCTTCTGAAAGTACCCGGCCAGCCGATCCCGGGCAAATACCATATCCGCCCTGGAAGCCCCAAACCGGTCATTCATGCCGTCACCAACGTATATTACCCGGTAGTCTTTCTGTTTTAACCTTGCCACATGAGAGGCCTTACAGTTTCCACAGATCCGGCAGGTAGGATGGGAATGATTAACCACTATCTTAAGGCCTTCCCGGCCGATTACCGTTTCATTCATGTAAATCCCATCTATTAATTTACGGCAACCGAACTTATCAAGCACCGGCTCAATATAAAAAGCCAAGCCATCACTGGCGATATATACCTTGCAGGAATGAGAACGGGCAAACTGCAAAAATTCTACAAACCCCGGACGCAACCTCGCCATATTTAAAGAAAGTGAAATCAGGTAATCCAGATCCGGCGGCAAAACCGAGCAGGCCCTGGCCAGCCATTCCCTCATACCGATCTGTTTTCCCAGATAGGCCCATTCCGTTTTCTCAAATATCCGGCCCCCGAACTTTAAAGCCAGCTCCGTGGATATATCTATGGAGGTTACTGTGCCGTCAAAATCGAGCACATAAGCGGTTTTTCGCGCTTTATATCTCATCCGATCGAGCCCCTATATCAAGTAACTTTGCAATGTCTATAGGCGAATTAAGTATCGCCCGGGCACCGTTCTGTAAGAGTTCCCCCACCGATCGAAAACCCCAGCTGACCCCCACCGGGTACATGCCGGCGGCACTGGCAGTTTGCATATCAATACTGGAATCACCTACCAACATCACCTGCGAGGGTTCTGCCCCCATCTGCCGGGCAATCTGCAAAGCTACTGTCGGATCGGGTTTTTTGGGGGTGGTGGGAGTGGCTCCCCGGATCACTTCAAACAACAGGCCCGGGAGAAGTTCCCGGACCATAATTTGAGTAAACAGATCCGGTTTATTGGAAATTATAGCTTTAGGGATTTTCCTCCGTTCAAGCCAGGCAAGCATTTCGGGAACACCCGAATAAGGCCGGGTATGTTCGACCCAGCGCCGGGCATATTCTTTTTCCATCGCTTCTGTCACCGTTTCAACTTGTTCATCGGTAGCAGATTCTCCGCCCGGAAGAGCGCGCCTGATCAAAAATTCTACTCCATCACCTACAAAATAACGGTAGGCATCCACCGGGTGAACCGGATGCCCCAACCTGGATAGAATTTTATTTACTGAGTGAGCCAGATCGGGGAGAGTATCCAGCAAAGTACCATCCAGGTCAAACAAAACCGCCTGCCAGTTCATAACATCATATCATCCTATCTAAAATTTTGTAACAAGGAGACGAGGGTCGCATCACACTTCTTTCACGTCAGTAGACCGGATCAATACCGCCTCATAATAGGTGATGCCCTATTATCCGGTCAACCACAAATCAGGGCACAAAGCTGCTTTTGATCCAGGTTTTTCCCATCCCTGGATACCCGCATGTTATCCCCCGAGATCTCATCGATCACCGCAACCTGTCCATCTATGCGACCGAATTCCAGCTTTATGTCGATCAGTTCCAGTCCCGCCCGGCGGCATTCCCTCTGCACCAGGTCGGTAACCTGACGGGTAAGTTCAATCGCCCGGAAAATTTCCTGCGGGGTGATCAATTGAAGCTGAATTAAAGTCTGTTCATTGATCAAGGGATCGCCTCTTTCGTCATCCTTCAGGGTAATCTCTACCAGGTAATCCAGGGGCTCCCCCTCCTGTACATAGCTTCCATACCGGCGCACAAAACTACCCGCCGCCTTCAGTCGGCAAATGAATTCCAATCCCTGGCCAAAAGTTTCCGCCTGCTTCACCAGCATGGTACCGGCAGGCAGGTCGACTTTCAGGTAGTGACTGGGGATGCCGGTGCACCTCAGTATTTCAAAAAAATGTCGGGATAGCTGCAGGGAGGCCTGTCCCTTCCCGGCGATCTCACCGATTACCGAATTGGCACCCGGGTCCACAACAACTCCCGTTCCGGTAACCTGATCCTTGAACTTTAGCAGAATTATCCCAGGGCCGGCCTCAAATACAGTTTTTGTTTTACCGTCACAGATTAGTTTCATAAATTACCCCCGCTATTTCACGGTAATGACCTTGATTAAATTAAAATCCCCTAGCAACCTGTTTAATCATTCCGCCTTCAGAGCAGCCCACAGGATGGGTTGTGTGCTATCCTCGTGGTTTAGTGAGTCAAAGTCACCGCTTCCTCCCCATGGCTCATTCCACCGTCACGCTTTTAGCCAGATTGCGGGGTTTGTCAACCGGGCAACCCCGAGCCAGGCCGGTATAATAAGCAATTAGCTGCAGGGGAACGATAGCCAGTACCGGCGTCAGTAGCTGATGGACCTTTGGAATATAGAATACCCGGTCAGCCGCTTGGTCCATACCGATAAATCCTTCGGAGGCAACCATGAACACCGAACCCTCCCGGGCGCTTATCTCCTGCACATTGCTCAAGGTCTTGTCCAGCACGTTTTCCTGGGTGGCCAGGGCCACTACCGGCATCCCGCCGGTAATCAGGGCCAGCGGCCCATGTTTAAGCTCCCCAGCCGGGTAGGCTTCCGCATGAATGTAGGAAACCTCTTTTAGTTTCAAGGAGCCTTCCAGAACGGTGGCATAATCCAGGTTCCGGCCGATGAAAAAGGTGCTGTCCCAGCGGGCCAGTTGTGAAGAAAATTCTTGCAAAGGCTGTAGGCTCTCCGGCGTTAAAATACGGGCAAGTAACTCCGGAAGTCCGGCCAATCCCCTGGCTATTTCCTCACCCGCCTCCGCAGACACCGTGTTTCTCAGTTGCCCCAGGTTAAGGGCCAGCAGATATAGCGCGATCAGCTGGGCCAGGTAAGCCTTGGTGGAGGCAACGGCAACCTCCGTGCCGGCATTGGTTAACAGCGTCTGATCGGCCTCCCGGGAAACACTGCTGCCAATGGCGTTGGTAATGGCCACCACTTTTATTCCCCGCCTTTTGCATAAGCGCAGGGCCTCCAAAGTGTCGGCGGTTTCTCCCGACTGGCTAATGACAACCACCAGTTGGCTTTGGTTTAAAAGTGGATCCCGGTAGCAAAATTCCGACGCCGGGTCCACCTCCACCGGTAGGCGGGCCAGCTGCTCAATCACACATTTGCCTACAAACCCGGCATGAGAAGAGGTCCCACAGGCAACAATATGGATTTTGCTTAAATTTTCTGCCTCTGCCGGGGTAAAACTTAACTCCGGCAAGATCACCTGCTGTTTCTTAACGTCAATCCGCTGACGCAGGGTTTCCCGTACCGCCTGCGGCTGCTCCATGATTTCTTTGAGCATAAAATGGGGATAGCCCCCCTTCTCTGCCGTGGCTACATCCCAACCCACTTCAAAAACCTGTTTGGCTATTTCGTTACCGCTGCGATCAAATATCTCTGTCTCCCCGGGGGTAAGAGAGGCGAATTCACCGTCTCCCAAGATATAGGTGCAACGGGTGTGAGGAAGTAAAGCGGTAAAATCGGAGGCTACGAAGGTTTCATCCCGCCCCAGGCCGATAATCAGCGGGCTATCTTTGCGTGTACAGACTATCCGCTCCGGTTCATTAATACAAATCACCGCAATAGCGTAAGACCCCTCCACCTGGCTTACTGCTTCCTGGAGAGCCTTAAGCAGATCGCCGCGGTAATATTTTTCAATCAGGTGTACCAGCACCTCGGTATCGGTTTGGGAAAGAAACAGGTGCCCCTCCTGTTCCAACTGTGCCCGCAACCCCCGGTGGTTTTCAATGATCCCATTATGAACCAGGGCAATGGTGTTACAACAGCTGAGATGGGGATGAGCATTTTCATTGGTTGGACGCCCGTGAGTGGCCCAGCGGTTATGACCGATCCCTGTGGCGGAGCTCGAAAATTTACCCCCGGCTCGCTGTTCCAAAAAACTTGTTGCCCCGGCAACCTTTGCCACCTCCAGGCGAGGCTGACCCCTGGTTATTAATGCAATTCCAGAAGAATCGCAACCCCGGTATTCAAGAATTTTAAGCCCTTCCAAAATAATGTCGCCTGCTTCCCGGGTACCGGTATAACCTACTATCCCACACATAGCCTGCCCCCCGTATTTTTCAAGTATTGTATAGCTTGGTTTAATGTTTGCACTAATTCAATTCCCTGGCGATTACCTCGGCCAGAGCCAGCGCCTGCTCCCGCAATTCAGCTTCCGGGAGCGGGGCTTCCAGCATAACCCGGATCACCGGTTCAGTCCCCGAGGGGCGCACCAGCACCCGGCCATGACGGCCCAGGCGCTGTTTAAGCTCGGTGATTCCGGAAGCGATAATTTTACTGGATTGCCAACCGTTGGTAGAGGATACCTGTCGGCTCACCAGCACCTGTGGAAACCGGAGCAACAAAGCAGCCAGCTCTGAAAAAGGGCGTCTCCGGGCCTGAACTGTCTTAAGAAGTTGCAAAGCGGTAAGTAACCCGTCTCCGGTGGTGCAGTGATCGGTAAAAATGACGTGACCAGATTGTTCCCCGCCTAAATTGTAGCCGCCCGCCCTCATCTTTTCCAGTACAAAGCGGTCTCCCACCGGAGTTCTTAGGACAGAAAATCCATGCTGTTTCCCCAGAAGCTCCAGGCCGCCGTTGCTCATTACAGTAACTACCAGCGTATCATGGTTTAGCCGCCCCTTTGACATCATCTCCAGAGCACAGATAGCCATAATGGCATCGCCGTCAACTACCTGTCCCCGTTCATCCACCGCAATCAACCGATCGGCATCACCGTCAAAAGCCAACCCCAGATCTCCCCCCCATTCAACAACCTCCCGGCCCAGGCGAGCCGGGTTGGTGGCTCCACAGTTAACATTGATCAGGTTGCCGTCCGGCGTTCCGTGAATTACTTTTAGGGTAGCACCTAACAAAGAAAGAATTTCCGGTGCAATACGGCAAGCCGCTCCATGCCCGCAGTCAACTACCAGACGTAGCCCCTTTAGATCCGGTCCCTGATGTTTTATGTAATCCAGATAAAGATTAACCGGTTCCAGGTTATTATTAATTTGTCCTACCTCCGCACCTGCTGCCCGGGGAAACGGGTCTGTTCCGGAGAAATAGATCTGTTCAATCTGCTGTTCCAGTATTTGGGGAAGCTTTAACCCCTGATGATCAAAAATTTTTAAACCATTATCTTCAACAGGATTATGGGAGGCAGAAATAACAAACCCGGCAACAGCCTCAAGTTTACGGGTAATAAAAGCTACAGCCGGGGTAGAGATTACTCCCAGAAGCTGAATATCTGCCCCGGTAGAAGCAATACCTGCCACCAGCGATCCCTCCAGCATTCCTCCGGAAAGACGGGTATCCCGCCCTACCAGGGTTAGCGAGCGGCGATCTTCGTTTTTAAGTAACGAGGCGGTAATCCGCCCGATCCGGAAAGCCAGTTCAGGGGTAAGTTCCTGGTTGGCCACCCCCCTTATCCCATCCGTTCCAAACAGCTTTTCCAATTTGGGACCCCCATTTATCTCAAACAGTATTTATTGGATATTATTTTCCGGTTCTTCTCTAGTAAAAATAATAGTGGCCTCTACCTTACCCGGTAGCACCTCCACTCCCAATAACTCCTTCCCTTCCCGGTCCAACACCAGGGGCACCAGCTCCTTTTGATAGATCCCCTGAGCCCCGCTCAGGTCGGCCTTTACCTCTACCTTCCCGATGGTTTCAAATAGTGTGCGTGGGGCCTCCACTGTTACCTGTTCCGGAAGACACTGTCCGGGAAGCAGCACATTCCAACCCCGGGCGGGCTTGCCCTCCAGTTGTATTTCCACCTTGAAGTTATCACTAATTAGCTCTTCAATAACCACCTCTACTACCTCCGGATAAAATGCAATTAAAGTTAAACCGCGGGGAGGTTTACCTCTGACTTTTACCTGGTACTTCCCGGCAATTTTTTCAGATAGATCAATATATGATTCCAGCTCTCCAACGGTTAATCCGTCAAAGGCTCCGGATATACCTTCCAAAGTGATATCCACGGTAGCTGGAATCTCAGTTACAGCGTAACCCTCCTCTAAATTTTCAAACTGCAGAGGAACCTCCTTAATTACTTTGCGAATAGGGGTAGTTCGGGTTAGATTGTCCCCGGTTACAAATAACCACAGAATAATCGCTAAAAATACAGAAAGTATGCGGGCCGGGTTATTGCCCTTTAACAGTTTTTTTATCATTGGGTGTTCCTCCACGGCCAGATACCGGCCCCTTCACTGCGAGAAGGAGCACATAGGTCAATTAACAGTTTGCGAAGTTTCTTCTCATCCAGGTAGCGGGTCAGGGCCCCGTTGTGGGCTATCGAAATTATACCAGTTTCTTCGGAGATCATAATGGCTATGGCGTCCGACTGTTCGGATATTCCAATTCCGGCCCGGTGCCTGGTGCCCAGCTCCTTGTTAAGATAAGGATCATCAGTTAGCGGAAGGAAACATCCGGCAGCCGCAATATGATTGCCCTGCATGATCAGCGCTCCGTCATGAAGAGGGCTGCGAGGGAAAAAGATATTAATCAGCAGTTCTGCTGAAACTGCTCCATCAATCCTTATCCCGGTTTCAATCAGCTCTTTAAGCCCGGTTTCCCGCTCCAAAACAATCAACGCCCCGATACGTTTCTTAACCAGCACCGGAATAGCCTTCATCAGTTCTTCCAGCATCTGATCAAATTCCTGGGGGTTCCAGTATGAGCGTCGAAAAAAACGCCCCCGCCCCAACTGTTCCAAAGCCCGCCGGAGCTCCGGTTGAAATACTATGGGAATGGCGATTAACCCAATGGTCATAAACTGTTTGAGCATCCAGTGAAGAGTATTTAAACCGGCTTTGTCACTAACCACCATAGCCAGCAAAAGAAGCATCAACCCTTTAATTAGCTGCTCGGCCCGGGTACCGCGGATTATCAATATCAGACGGTAAAAAATATAGGAAATAATTACGATGTCAATAATATCACGCCATCCAATGTTGAGTTGTAAAATTGCGGCAACGATTCGATCCCAGATGGCCATTTACTACAACCTTCCCTGTTAAAAAAGAAATTGACTTCATAAGTCCCGATCGATGACAAATAAATATAAAAATATATTTGCTTATTCGCTGTACCGGGCGCAAAAACCTTCCCAGGTGCTGAAAAGTTAAGAGATACCGGGCAGGTTAATGCTTCCAAAACTGGTCATTTAACTTTAAAACCAGGGAAGTTAAACCTAATACCCCCACCAGATTGGGAAGGGCCATCATGGCGTTTAAGGCATCGGCCAACGCCCAGATCGTGTACAACCCCCCGGTAGCCCCCACCACCACCATCCCGACCCAGATCAGGCGATAGAAAGCCTGTCCTCCCCCGGCAAGGTATTCAAAACATCTTTCTCCGTAATAGGACCAGGATATAATCGTGGAGAAAGCAAACAAAATTAGCCCGACAGTTACAATCAGCTTGCCGGGTTGATGAAGTACCCTGGCAAACGCTTCCGCAGTCATGGAGGCCCCTTCCAAAGAGGTGGTCCAGGCCCCGGTGACGATTAGTACCAGGCCGGTAGCAGTGCAGATCAGATGAGTATCCACAAACACCTCCATTATTCCCCACAACCCCTGGCGGACCGGGTGATCGGTTTTAGCGGCAGCATGTACAATGGAAGCACTCCCCAATCCAGCCTCATTGCTGAACACCCCCCGGGCAGCTCCATATCGCAATGCCTGCAGCATACCTGCACCGGCAAATCCCCCTATTGCTGCCCGCCCGGTTATCGCACCCTTAAATATTTCCGCCAATGCCAGGGGGATTTGCCGGTGCTCCAACACCAAAATAATCAAGGCCCCGCCTACATAAAACAACGCCATCAGCGGTATCAGCCGGCTGGTAAAAGAGCCGATCCGTTCAATTCCCCCCAAAATAATTATGGCGGTGATAACCGCCATAACCAGCCCGGTTAACAAAGGCGGTACTCCCCAGGCCGAGTGGGCCACCGCTGCAGCAGAATTCGCCTGCACCAGGTTGCCTATTCCAAACGCCGCCAAAGAAGCAAAAAAAGCAAAGCCGACGGCCAGTCGACGGCTTCCAAGCCCCTGTTCCAACACATACATGGGGCCTCCGGCGATATGACCACCGGGCAAACAGCGACGGTAGTGCACTGCCAGCACAATTTCACCAAACTTTATAGCCAGTCCAAAAAAAGCAGATACCCACATCCAGAACAAAGCACCGGGCCCACCCAGGGCAATGGCACTGGCTACCCCGGCAATATTGCCAGTACCCACCGTTGCGGCCAGGGCGGTAGTTAACGCCTGATAAGGAGATATGTCTCCCGCAGCCAACCGATTTCGTGGAAACAAAAAAAGGCTGCCCAAGGTCAATCGGAAAGCAGCCCCAAACCGACGCAGCGGTAAAAACCGGTAACCTACCATCAGGTAGATCCCTGCAGATAGAATTAATACCGCTAATGGAGTTCCGCCTATCCAGCCTAGCGCCTGCCATAATTGCTGCAAATAATCCGTCATCTGAAGTTTACCTTTCCTAAAATGGCCCCTTACCTATAGTATGAAAGGATAAACTGTAATAATGCTTCCAGCTACAAAATAACCGGGATAGTTTGCCCACAATAGCGGCAGCGTGGCCCATCGAGCCCCGGCATGCGGGTACAGTAGCCGAAACGTTCAATAAGCAGGCGAGAACACCGGGGGCAATAGGTATGAGAGGCATCAGTATCCTGTACATTTCCCAGGTAAACATAGTTTAGCTTTTTAAGAGCGAGTTCGCGGGCCCGGCAAAGGGTTTTTAAGGGGGTCGGGGAGAGATCTAACTGGTGTGAAGGGAAATAACGGGAGATGTGAAGCGGTAAATCAGGGTTCAGGGCAGCCAGCCAGTCAAACATTTTCTCCAGTTCCTGAGGGTCATCGTTAACCGAAGGTATGAGCAGACAGGTAACCTCCACATGACAGCGATTTACCACCCTTTCCAGCACTTTTAATACCGGATCCCGCTGTCCCCGACAGTACTCCCGGTAAAAAGAATTGGTGAATCCCTTTAGATCCAGATTAAAGGCATCAACATAAGGCAAAATTTCTTCCAGTGCCGGAAGGCTGATATAACCGTTGGATACCAGAACACTGGCATAACCGTGCCGGTGAAGCAGTTTGGCAGTATCGTATACAAATTCGTACCACACTGTAGGTTCATTATAGGTAAAAGAGACTCCCGGGGTCTCTCCCCGGGCCGAGAGCATCTCCAGCACCTGGTCGGGGCTGAGCATGGTTCCGCCTTGTGTAGGCTTCCCTCGGGCCAGCGACCAGTTCTGGCAAAAGCTGCACTCCAAGTTACAGCCATATGTTCCCAAAGAAAGGATCCGGCTCCCCGGATAAAAATGGTAGAGCGGCTTTTTTTCAACCGGATCCCAATTAACTGCCGCACACAACCCATAGTTGGTCGTATATAGTTCCCCGCCCAGCACCCGGCGCGCCCCGCAAACTCCTTCCTGCCCCTCGGCCAACAAACAGCGGCGGGGGCAAAGCAAACAGCGGATTCGATCGCCTTCCCGTGTATAGAAACGGGCCTTTTCCATATCAACCTCCCGGATTAACAGTTTTCTTGGGTTCGGGCTGTAAATTTTAAGTGTAACGTTTTACCTGAAACCGGTACAGTTCAACCGGTTCCCCGGGAGCAATCCCGGCTTTACGGCGGGCGATAGATACCTGTTCTTCCACCGTATCTATACCTGCCAGATCGGGTAACAGCACACCGCTTCGAAAACCGCTTTTAACTAATACTCCGTATGTTTTTGGATTAAGCTGTCCCATATTCGCAACCTTTTCCGGAGAAGTAAGCACATCAACCGAGATGGTTAATTTGTTCAGATCCTGCAGCCCGACCGGATCAAATCGGGGATCCTTTAACCCAGCATTAACCGCATTGGCGGAAATCTCTTCGGCCAGGTTCGCCTTAACCGGTTCAATGGTACCTATGCATCCCCGCAGTTCTTCGCCTTCTTTAATAGTTACAAATGCCCCGGCCTTCTGTGCAAACAGTGGCGGCAAGTCCCGGGGAGGCGTAAACCGTCTCCCGTAACATAAATAATGTGCCAATGCTTTCCGGGCCAGCCCGGCAGGGGTAATTTCCAAACCCTCCTGTTCAACAGATTTGTTTTCCAGTTCAGCAGGGTTATCCCTGTTTGGGTTGTCACCTCCCGGGCGGGGATGCAAAGCCGCCACCAGATAGCCCACCCCGAAAGGTCCCTCATAGGAAATAATCTCCGGATCAAACTCTTCTCCACCCAGAACACCTAGGGCAATAATAATTGGGCGCAATCCACATTCCCCGGCTTGTTCCACCAGATGAGGATCTATATTTAAAATCTCCTCTATTCGCCGATCTTGTAAAAGTTTCACCAGCAGCCGATCAAATTCTGCTCCCCGCGGGCTGTATCCTGCCGGAGCATCCCGGGTCAACCGGTGAGAGAGATCCGCGCTGGCAATAACCGCCGCCGATAACCCCCTCAGTTCAATCGCCCGTCTTAAACTTCGACCGAACCGGTAAAGATCCTTATAAGGAAACAAGCTGATAGTCAGATGCAACCCGGGAACAGATAGCCCCGCCCGGTTCAGGTAATACAGCGGGACCGCCGCCCCGTGATCGAGTCCCCGGCGGTATCCGATGAGAGGCCCTCCCGGTTGTAAACTTACAGTGCGAACCGGCTCCCCTGCCGTTTCCTGTTCCAATAACCGCAGCAGGTGCTGATCTACCGGCAGACTAACCCTGGCTCCCGGTGCTCCAAATTGGCCAAAGTCACCGGTTAATTTTTCCCCCGTCTGCACAGCTATTCCTTCCCGTAGAACCGGGCCATGTGGAGTAATGATTACCAGACACTGCACGGCCCGGTCAGCTATCTGCCGGGCCAGATTTTGAAGCCCCTCCACAGTAGAACTGACTCCGGAAAGATCCCCCCGGCCTACCTCCGGGATAATCAGAGGAGGGTGCGGAGAAATCCCGACAATTTTTAACACCTTAATCCCTCCCATGGATAACGTAGAACTGTCAATTAATCTTCAGTGTAATCATTGCAATATTAGTATACCAAAATACGGTAGTGCTAACAACAGCTCCGGTAATCGGACACCTTTGACCGCCACAGATGGTATTTTGCCACTTTTAAGTAATTACCGGACAGACAGTAAAAGCTGGTTAAATTTGTTCCGTTAATAACCTGGTACATCCTAAACAATATTAGGATATTGAAAATTCAGGGCAAAGTGATACAATAGATCAAGGTTAATTATATAACGCTCCGAACCTTGATACCTACCGTCGATTTTTTCGGCTATGGCTCAAGGTCTGGGCCGGGGGAGAAATCCCCCTGCCTCCCGCGTTTGGAAAGGAGAACGCCAAAGGACTGCGTTTTCTTGAACTTGGAGGCGCGGTTTTTTTTACAGGCAAATTTCCAATGAAACTGCTAAAAGTAACCGATCCTCAGGATGTGCTGCAGATTATTGAAGATAATTTTATGCCGCTGCCCCTGGAGAACATCCCCTTGAACAAATCCGGAGGCAGGACCCTGGGGAAAGACATCGTTTCACAAGAGGATGTTCCCGGTTTTACCCGTTCCACCGTAGATGGGTATGCACTAATAGCCCGTGATACATTCGGGGCTCAAGAAGGGCTTCCGGCCATCCTGACCCGTGCAGGAGAGGTGGTCATGGGGCAGAGCGCATTTTCCGCGGAATCGGGTCAGTGTTTCCAAATTCCTACCGGGGGGGCACTCCCTGCAGGCTGCGATGCCGTGATTATGGTAGAAGATACTGAACCCCTTGGAAATATAGTTAACTGTTACCGCCAGGTGGCCCCCGGTGAAAATGTGATCCACCGGGGAGAGGATCTGGCCGCCGGAGAACGGGTGCTTCCTGCAGGTTACCGACTGCGTGCCCCTGAACTAGGCCTCCTGGCTTCTTTAGGGATAGCTGAAGTATCGATTCATCGTTACCCGGTAATGGGGGTCCTCTCCTCGGGAGACGAGCTGGTCCCATATTATATTTCCGATCTTTTGCCGGGACAAATCCGGGATTGCAATGCGGTAGCCCTGTCTTACCTGGGCCGACAGGCCGGAGCAACCATTAAAACCGGCCCCATTGTACCCGATTCTCTGCCCAAATTTTTAGAGCAGTGCCGCTCACTTCTGGCGGAAGTAGACTTTTTGGTTCTTTCCGGAGGCAGTTCTGTAGGAACCAGGGATTATACCGCCCGCACCTTGCAAGAACTGGGACCTCCCGGGTTGCTGGTGGAAGGAGTGGCGGTTCAACCTGGTAAACCCACCCTGTTGGCCAGCTGCCACGGTAAGCCGGTTCTGGGGCTTCCCGGCCATCCAGTCTCTGCTTTGATAATCTTTTCCCTGTTTGGGAAAGCGATAATCAAACGTCTGAGCGGCCAGAAAAGAGCCCTATACAACCCATCGGTAAGAGCTATCCTGACCCGCAATGTTTCCTCTCGGATCGGCCGGCTGGAATACATCCGGGTTAAACTCTCAAGAAGCAAAGGTCAGGTAAATGCCTCGCCGGTATTTGGCCGATCCGGCATGCTTAGAACCCTATCAGAAGCAGACGGTATAATTGCCATCCCGGCCGATAAAGAAGGGCTTCTAGAAGGCGATTTTGTGGAAGCAACCCTGTGGGATTAATAGTGGCAGGTGAAAACCGATAGCCAGGGTACATATTTAAATAAATAACCCCCAGGAGGTCTACAATGGCTAAAATATACCTGGATGCCAAACCCCGAACTAAAGCAGTAGCCATGCTGTTATCACGGGCGGAGATATCCCGCCGGGAAATCACTGTTCCCGTAGAAAACGCTTTGGGAATGGTAACCGCCGCTCCGGTCTTTGCCCGCACCTCCATGCCCGCATATCACGCTTCCGCCATGGATGGTATTGCCGTTCGAGCAGAAGATACCTTTTGCGCTTCTGATCAAACTCCTTTGCTGCTTAAACCGGAATCGGATTACCTGCCGGTTAACACCGGCAATCCCTTACCGGAGGGATTTAATGCAGTAATTAAAATAGAAGATACCCAGCCCCGACCGGGCCAGACAATGGAAATAATGGCTCCGACCACCCCCTGGCAGCATATCCGACCGGTAGGAGAGGACGTAGTGGAAGGAGATCTGATAGTTACCGGCTACCACCGGCTCCGACCACCGGATTTAGGGGTTCTGCTGGCGGGAGGCATTACCCGGTTGCAGGTACTGGCTCCACCCCGGGTAATAATTATTCCTACCGGTTCCGAAATTGTTCCCCCGGGAAAACCATTATTAAAAGGCCAGATTACTGATTTCAACAGCACCGCCGTAGTGGCTTATCTTAAAGAGTGGGGGGCCGCACCGGTTATCTGGCCCATAATCCCCGATGATCGGAAACAGATCAAACAATCGCTGACCGAAGCCGTCTGCGAAGGGGATCTGGTGATAATTATTGCCGGTTCATCTGCCGGACAGAAAGACTATACGGCGTTAACCATGGGGGAACTCGGAGAGATATTCCTACACGGGGTGGCTACCCGCCCCGGCAAGCCAACTGTTCTAGGCCAGATTAACGGCACCCCGGTGATAGGACTGCCGGGCTATCCGGTTTCGGCATATTTAAGCCTGGAATGGTTCGTGCGCCCCATTATATATCGTTACTATGGACAGCCCAACCCGGAACGGGAACGCCTGCCAGTGACCCTGGGGCGGAGAATCACCTCGGAAATAGGAGTAGAGGAACACGTCCGGCTGGCAGTTGGTTTTGTAAACGGACGCTTTATTGCCAACCCCCTCCCCCGGGGTGCCGGAGTAACCATGTCCCTAGTACAGGCTGACGGCCTGTTGGTGATTCCGGCAAAAAGCGCGGGTTTTGAACAGGGTGAAACCGCAGAGATCGAACTTTACCGCTCTCCGACAGAACTACGCTCCAACCTGCTGGCTGCCGGTAGCCATGATTTAATCTTAAACCTGCTGGCTACTGCCTTAAAACAGCGGGATCCCGGTATAAATCTCACCTCCTCCCATTTAGGAAGCATGGGTGGAATAGTAGCCATAAACCAGGATCAGGCCCACATTGCCGGGGTTCACCTGTTTGATCCCGTTTCCGGTGAATATAACCTTCCTTATATTCGGCAATTGCTCCCGGGCAAACCGGTGCTGCTGGTAAACCTGACTTACCGGCAACAAGGATGGATAGTGCCTCCCGGAAACCCTGACCGGATGGAAACAGTAAAAGATCTGATTGAAAAGAAGCTGGATTTTGTAAACCGCCAAAAAGGAGCGGGCACCCGGGTGCTGTTTGATTATCTTCTCTCCAAACATGAGATGGCAGCCACCCAAATTTCGGGCTATCAGCGAGAAGAACATACCCATCTGAATGTGGCGGCCGCAGTGGCCGCGGGTACTGCCAGGGCGGGTTTGGGGATACTGTCTGCCGCCCGCTCATTCGGCCTGCACTTCATACCTGTAGCCGAGGAGCGCTATGATCTGTTGATGACAGAATACTTTTACCATTCCCCTGCCGGGCAGTTGTTGCTGGAAACCATAACCGACCCCTCTTTCCAAGCAGAAGTAGAAAAACTAGGCGGTTACAGCATGAGAGAAGCCGGCAAGGTATTTAAACCTTAGCTCCGCCACCTTAGATCGTGGCCTGTTTAAAAAGAATCTGCCGACAACATTGAAGGGAGAAGAAATAAGAAATGGAATTAATCGATTCATATGAACGAATTCATAACTATTTGCGCATCTCGGTAACCGATCGCTGCAACTTGCGCTGCGTTTACTGCATGGGGCCTGAAGGAGTAACCTGGATTCCTCACCAGGAGATCCTTACTTACGAGGAGATCATGCAGGTGATTAAGACAGCAGTGCCCCTGGGTATTCGGCGGATTCGAATTACCGGTGGAGAACCGCTGACCCGCAAAGGCGTAACGCATCTGGTGGAACAAATATCCGAAATCCCCGAAATTGAAGACCTGTCCATGACTACCAATGGAATACTGTTGCCCCGCTATGCCGGCAACTTAAAATCTGCGGGACTTAAACGGGTTAACATCAGTCTGGACTCTTTGAAACCGGATAAATACCGGACAATTACCCGCAGAGGTGAACTACGGGAGGTCCTACGGGGCATTAACGCTGCCCTGGAGCTTGGTTTAAATCCGGTAAAAATTAACACCGTGCTTATTAAAGGATTTAATGATGACGAGGTGATAGATCTTTTAAAACTGGTCCAGCAAAAGCCGGTTCACCTGCGTTTTATTGAATACATGCCCATTGGAGATCATGACCATCACTACCGGCAACATTATTTACCATTAAATTTTGTTCAAAAAACAGCCCTGGCCGCCGGGCTTCCGCTGACCCCGGCCAATCCCCTAATCGGAGCCGGCCCGGCGGAATGGTTCACTATTCCCGGGGGAAAGGGCACAGTAGGTTTAATCCACCCCATCAGCCGGCATTATTGCCAGTCCTGCAACCGGCTGCGCCTGACCCCTGAAGGGCACATCAAAACCTGCCTGTACTGGAACCACGAGTATCCGGTACGCCCTTGTATAAATGATCCGGAAGCACTGACTAGATTATTTCTAAC
Organism: uncultured Syntrophomonadaceae bacterium; assembly: GCA_964463285.1. Taxonomy (GTDB): domain Bacteria; phylum Bacillota; class Dethiobacteria; order DTU022; family DTU022; genus JAAZLS01. The sequence continues at coordinate 30,758 of CAYXBB010000019.1, forward strand.
CGCAGTCAAGGAGAAACCCGCACGTCACCTGATGAACCGGGAAACTAATCCTGCTTATTTCAAGGCCAAACGGGCTATGTCTAAAACCGGGGGATAAAATATTTGTATTACCGGAAAGGGGGCAAACCATGCCGCCGGTTCTGATTAATATTGTAGCCTCCTGCTCGAACAGCGGGAAAACTACCCTGATCGAAGGCCTTATTCCGGAGCTAATCAACCGAGGTCTAAGGGTAGCGGCGTTAAAAGGTAACATTCATCACTATAACCTGGATCTACCGGGTAAGGATACCTGGCGTTTTACCCGAGCCGGAGCGGAAGTAGCAGGAATGATTACAACGGACCGGTATATCCTAACCGGACCGGCCCCCGATAAAAGCGGGTTGCAGGTAGTCTGTTCCCTGCTCAAAAATCTAGATTTAATTATAATCGAAGGAGATAAACAAACCCCCAATCAGAAAATCGAGATAGTTAGGGCCGGGCTACAAAACAAACCGATGTCCACTAAAAATTTAATAGCGGTAGTTACCGATCTGCAAGATTTATCGATAGAGGTACCCAAATTCGATTCCGCCGATTACCGGGGGCTGGCTGACTTCATAATAGATCGTTTTTTTAAAAAACCCGCACCCCGACCGGAGAGTGATTTGACCCATTTTGATCCCTCGGGGAGACCTCGAATGGTGGATGTCTCAGCTAAACCGGAAACCGTTAGAGAAGCCTATGCCAAAGGTGAGATTGTCATGGCCCCTTCGACCCTGGAGCGAATCAAAAATGCTACCCTGGCCAAAGGAGACGTGTTAGGGGTAGCCCAGGTGGCGGCAATCATGGCGGTAAAAGAAACCGGCCGCTTGATCCCCATGACCCACCCGCTTCCCATTTCAGGAGTAGAGGTGGAATTTAACCTGCAACCGGAAGACAACCTGGTAGAAATCGGGGTTAAGGTGCGGGTTACCGGCCAAACCGGGGTGGAGATGGAAGCGTTAACCGGAGTAAGTGCTGCTGCGTTAACTATCTACGATATGTGCAAAGCAGTGGATAAAAAAATGATCATTCAAAACATCAGGCTTATGGAAAAGAAAGGGGGCCGCTCTGGCCACTGGTGCCGAGAGCAGTAAACCATGGGAGAAATAGTGGCGGTTTGCACCAGCAGCCGCAAGGGTGAACGTAAGAAAAATATCAACCAGGGAAGATTAATTGAAAATCAAGGACTGGAAGGAGATGCCCATTCCGGGTTTGCACACCGTCAGGTAAGCCTGTTAGCCCTGGAGAGTATACAGAAGATGGTGGATTTGGGACTAAGGGTTGGGCCGGGAGATTTTGCCGAAAATCTGACCACCAAGGGAATCGATCTGTTATCTTTGCCGGTAGGAACCCGACTCAATGCCGGGAACCAGGGAGTGCTCAGGATAACCCAGATCGGGAAGGAATGCCGTCATCGTTGCGCCATCTATTATCAAGCCGGTGATTGTGTAATGCCCAAGGAAGGGATCTTTGCGGAGGTGCTCCGCGGCGGGACCATTGCCGCGGGGGATACACTTGCCCCCAGGCCCAACTACAGTTTTGCAGTGATCACTGCCAGCGATAAAGGAGCTTCAGGAGATCGGGAGGATAAAAGCGGGCCGGCCATCGTCGACAATTTAAAACCCTGGGGCGATGTCAAGGAACACCTGATTCTCCCCGATGAACTGGAACAGTTGAAATCTGCCCTGCGCCGCCTTGCCGACAGTAAACAGATCGATGCCGTATTCACCACCGGCGGTACCGGGCTTTTTTCCCGGGACGTCACCCCCGAAGCCACCCTGCAGGTGGTGGATCGCCTGGTACCGGGAATTCCTGAAACCTTGCGCCGTGAAAGCGCCAGAGTTACCCCCATGGCCATGCTCTCCCGTGGGTTGGCCGGGATACGGGGCCAAACCTTAATTATCAATTTACCGGGAAGCCCTAAAGCAGTGGAGGAATGCCTGCAAATTTTAGCCCCAATCCTGGATCACGCCCTGGAGGTGTTAACCGGTCGTGCCCGGGAATGCGCGCGGTAAATACGATGAGCAAAACCCGATAAAAGCGGAAAAGGTAGGCCGTCTACCCCTACAAACGAATAAAGCCTGAATCATAGGTCTTGGTGTTTTGGGTGGTAGTGCACCCTTAAGGATGAACTGCAAGCGGACGGGGATGGAACCCCGCCCCTACAAACCGAAGCGCGGTGAAGTACTCCAAGTTTCTCTTTCAAACCCCGGTTACTCTTTGAGAGCACTCAGGATAGAGCGCAACCTTTCGCGATAGCCTGCATTCTCAATTACGGTTCCAGTGACAATTATATCCGCCCCGGCCTGCCGGACCCGGCGGGCGTCGATGGCGGTGCGGATACCCCCTCCTACAATCAGCGGAATGGATATCTCTCGCTTGACCGCCCGGATCATCCCGGCTGGAATCGGCTGAGCGGCGCCGTTGCCAGCTTCCAGGTAGACATAATCCATGCCCATAAACTCGGCAGTTAAAGCATATTCCATGGCCTTCCAAAAATTTTCACGGGAAATGAGATCCGCTTCCACTACCTCCCCAAGCTTCATTCCCGGCTCCACCAGAATGTAGCCTACAGAGATAAGCTCCAGGTTAAATCTTTTTAGAAGCATAGCCACCCGTGAGTTGCCCCCGGTAATAAACTGGGGATTACGGGAATTAAGCAGGCTTAGGAATAAAAAGGCATCGAAATTAAAGCAAAGGGCCTCGGTGGCGGCAGGAAAAAATATAACCGGAATATTAGCCCGTTGTTTGACGATTTCCACAGTTTCCATCAAACCACGCTGGGTAACACCGCAGGATCCCCCAATAAAAATCAGATCACTGCCCACCTCCTGGGCTGTTTCCGCCAAACGGCCGGCAGCTTCAGGGAGTTGGCGCACCGGATCAATCAAAGTTATATGGACTGCGCCCTGATGTAGTTTATTTCTTAAATATTCTTTAACTTTCATTCCCCGGTTCCTCAAGTTCTTATTCGGTAAGTTAATTATAAATAAAACCGATCAGTTTGACAACAGCTAAGATTTACCGGTTTTGTCATTAAGGCTTAAGCAAACTGAATTATATGCCGATCCTTAATATTTTTTAGATATTAAAGCCTCCTTCCCGGTTCCGGCAGTATTACAGGTGCCTTGGACCGGGAAAAGAGGCGTGAGATATTTCCCGGGAAATAATGTCGTTAAAAAGGCAGTTTTGATTGCTGCTGTAAAACTGCCCTAGCAAAAATTCTATTAGGTTCTCCCTGTGATTAACGCTTGGAAAATTGTGGTGCCCGTCGGGCCTTCTTTAATCCGTATTTTTTGCGCTCTTTCATTCGGGGATCACGGGTCAGGCAACCGCTTTTTTTAAGCTGTGGACGGTATGAAATGTCGGTATTAACCAGCGCCCGGGCAATGCCGTGACGAATCGCTCCCGCCTGCCCGGTAAAACCTCCTCCGGTTACCCGGACGATAATATTAAACCGGTTTAGAGTCCCGGTTAATTCCAAGGGCTGACGAACTATCATCCTCAGCGTTTCCAATCCAAAATAATCATCTACCGGGCGGCCGTTGATGATAATCCGTCCTTCACCTGGAACCAAGCGTACCCTAGCCACTGATTCCTTTCGTCGCCCGGTGGCAAAATATTGGACTACACTCAAGGTAGGGCCTCCTTTCATTATTTCTGCGGACCCTCTTCCCAAACCACAGGTTGCTGAGCCTGATGAGGATGCTGGTTGCCGCGGTATATTCTAAGTTTTTTTAGCATGGCCCGGCCCAAGCGGTTATTGGGCAACATCCGCTTAACAGCTAAATAGATTGCACGCTCGGGTCGGTTGGCCAAAAGATCAGCGTAACTCACCTGCTTGATCCCCCCGGGATACCCGGTATGGTAGTAATATATTTTCTGTTGTCGTTTGTTACCGGTTAACACTACCTTTTCAGCATTAATGATCACCACATGATCACCGGTGTCTAGATGGGGGGTGAAGATGGGTTTATGTTTTCCCCTCAACAAACAGGCCGCTTGCACCGCCAGTCGCCCCAAAGGACGGCTCGAGGCATCCAGCAGATGCCAGCAGCGTTTAATCTGGTGGGGTTTTGCCATATAGGTGCTCTGCATCTTTCTCTCTCCTTCAACTTCAGTGCCAAAGGCCACAGATAGTATTTTAATCTATGGCCGGTAGCCTGTCAAGAATAGGTTCCAAGCCTGTGACTGTTCACGACCGGCAGGACGGGCACTTGGTTCTATAAATTGTTTAGAAAGAACCCAATTTGCCCTTGTAAGAAAACAACCGGCGGAAAGCTAATACTCCACCCTTACCAGGCAGAGTCCCTGAGGGGGAGCGGCCGGGCCGACAGCCCGGGGATTTATTCCCGCCAGAGCTTCTCTAAGATTTTCAGGCTGAAGTTTTCCCCGGCCTAACCGGATAAGACTTCCTACCATTAACCTTACCATTTTATACAGAAATCCATCTCCTTCAAAAACAAGTCGAAGCATTTGATCACCGGGTAGATCTTCTACCGAGATCCGGTAGATAGTTCTCACTGCTGAACCGGTGGAACTCCCCCGAGCCCGAAAGGCCGAAAAATCATGCATGCCTACAAACCGGGTGCTGCCTTTAGATATCGCTTCTACATTTAAACCGCGAGGGCAGTACCAAGTGTAGCGCCGTTTCATTATCTGGGGATAGGGAGCCCGGTCTATAGTATAGCTGTATACCTTTTTGCGCGCACTAAACCGGGCATGAAATCCGGGTGGTCTTTCTTCGGCCTCCCATACTACTATCTCCGGCGGCAGAAACGAATTTAAAGCCAATGGTAATCTTTCAATCGTAATGGGAAAAGGGGCCTGGTAACTAACCACCTGCCCTAGGGCATGGACCCCGGCATCGGTCCGGCCAGCGCCCGCTACTCTTAAGGGTTGTTTGTAAATCCGCCCTAAGGCCTTTTCCAACATCCCCTGTACAGTGGGAATTCCGCCGGCCTGAATTTGAAAACCGGAAAAGTTGGTACCATCGTAGCTTATTCTTAAACAAATATTTAGCACGACCCTTCCTCCACATTTTACTTGCTCAGCAACACTCCGCAGGGGCAGCCCAGCTAATTTGGGCGGGGATGGAACCACTTCGGCCCCTACCACCGCCTTACAGGGTAGCTCCTT
>CAYXBB010000020.1:0-35748 GCA_964463285.1 uncultured Syntrophomonadaceae bacterium
CTTACCTGAAATGAAAGCCTACCTTGGTAGCATATTTAATAATTTCCCAGTACATCTTCAGCCGGGCCAGAGAGCCCTTCCAAATTCCCCGCTTCTCCTCTTTCAGAACGTGAGATAGATCCGGGAGACATACCGTGGTAGTGGGAATGTTATGCTCCTCCGCATAGCGGTGCAGCACCACCTCTATCCCAAAGCGGGAGATATCCAGGTAAGCTACTTTTTCCATCAGGTTCCGGGTTAGTGCCCGTTGCCCGGACAAAAACGGTGCCATTTTTTGAGCCAAATCGGTTGCCACTCTGCCCCGTTCAAAAACTCCCACCGCCATCAAAACTTTTAACTCCAATACTGGGGCCAGCAAGCTGTTCACGTGGCCGATAGTCAATCCGATTAAATCCGCATCCAAAAACAGCAGCACCTCCGCCCGGGTACGCTTAAGCCCGGCCATAATGGCGCCGCCTTTTCCTATATTGCAGGGCAGCTCCACTACCTCCACCCCTTTAAAAGTGCGGGCTACCTTGGCTGTATGGTCCCTGGAGCCGTCGCTGACCACGATGATCTGCTTTACCTGAGAGCATTTCTGAAGTACCGCCAGAATTGCTCCGATTGTCTTGGCCTCATTGTAGGCTGGAATAATCGCTGTTACCTCCACAAACAGCTACCTCCAATTCAAGGTATTGTAATAGTAAGCCGGTTCAACTCCTTCTGTAGTGTCTTCAGTATATCCTCCCGGGGAACCTTCGCCACTATTTTTCCTTTACGGAATATGTAACCGTGCTGTTTGGAAGCAGTAATCCCCAGATCCGCTTCCCGGGCCTCGCCCGGTCCATTAACCGGGCAGCCCATAACCGCCACCGTAAGGGGTGTTTTGATATTCTCCAACAACTCTTCCACCTGCCTTACCAGAGGGAGCAGATCAATACTGCAACGTCCGCAGGTAGGGCAAGAGATAAGTTCCGGCCCAAATTTCCTGAGCTTAAGAGCCTGTAATATATGTCGGGCCACCCGAACCTCTTCCACCGGATCGGCGGTCAGGGAAACCCGCAGAGTGTCTCCAATCCCTTCCACCAACAAAGGACCCAGCCCCAGGCAAGATTTTATAGTCCCCGTACCTGCGGGGCCGGCTTCGGTTATCCCCAGATGCAGAGGGTAAGGGATTAGCGGAGCAATCAACCTGTAAGCCCTGATAGTGGTAAGTACATCGGAAGCCTTTAAAGATACCACTGCGTTTTCAAAACCTTCTTCCTCCATTATGCCAAGATAATTAAGTGCCGATTCCACCAGGGCCTGGGGGGTAGCCGCACCGTATTTGGCCAGAACAGACCTTTCCAGTGAGCCGGCATTAACTCCTATCCTGAGCGCTGCACCCCGGCTCATCGCCTCTTTAATTATCTCCCGGAACCTGTTCCAACCGCCAATATTGCCGGGGTTGATCCTCACCTTGGGAACCCCAATCTCCAACGCCTGTAACGCCAGCCGGTAATCAAAATGAACATCGGCTATTATCGGCAGCGGACTTTTTTTTATCAGCTCCGGTAACGCCTGTACCGCTGCTTGATCCGGTACAGCAACCCGCACCAGCTCGCATCCGGCCCGAGCAAGTTTCTTTACCTGATGCAGAGTTAAATCTACCCGGGAGGTGTCAGTGGTGGTCATGCTCTGGATCACTACCGGGGCTTCTTCGCCGATAGTAAGGTTGCCTACTTTTATTCCCCGGCATTTTCGCCTGGTAATGGTCAAGGTTTTCCTCCTGATCTTATCATCCCGGGTTAGAAAATTTTATTTGGGAAGGATGTCCCACCGGATAAGATCGTGATAGGTTACAAATAGAATTAACAACAGCAAAGCCGCAAAGCCGATAAAATGAATTAGCCCTTCTTTTTCCGGATCCACCGGCTTTCCCCGAAAGCCTTCTATAATTAAAAACAGCAACCGGCCCCCGTCCAGTGCCGGTACCGGCAACAGGTTGATAATCCCCAGGCTGATGCTGATTAACGCCGCCAGCCAGAGCAAATTAACAAACCCGGTGGCGGCTACCTCTCCCACAATCATAATTATGCCTACCGGGCCGGCCACATCCAGGGGAGCCTTTCCGGTAACCACCTGGCCCATGGAAAGCAATATTATTGCAAACCGGGATAGGCTGGTTTGAACTGAACCGGAAAGGTGATATTTTTTTACCGGAGGGGAAATTCCGATTATCGCTTTTCCGGTCTCCGGAACCTGCACCGGAACAACTATCAGGGTAAGGTTCTCTTGATTGCGCCGAATTTCAACGGCCAGTTCCTCTCCCTTCCGGCGTTCAATATTGGCCACCACCTCATCCCAGCTATGAATTTCCCGTCCGTCAATGGCTACAATTTCATCTCCGGGACTAAAACCGGCCCGGCTGGCCGGCGAGCCCGGAGAGACCTCTCCTAAACGGGAGGTTCCGGTTAACGGTACCCCAATCAGAAAGAAGAAGATAATAAAAAATAGAACCAGAGCCATTACCAGATTCATAATCGCCCCGGCCAGCAGAACTAAAGCCCGAGCGGTAATGGGCTTCCGGACAAAACTATCCTCGGATTGTTCATCCTCCGGGTTTTCCCCCAGCATTCGGCAAAAGCCTCCTAAGGGGAAGGCCCGCAGCGAATATCGGGTTTCCCCCTTTTTCCAGCTTATAAGCCGGGGCCCAAAACCCAGGGCCAGTTCCAACACCTTTATACCGGTGGCCCGGCATGCAAAAAAATGGCCCAGCTCGTGGGCTAGAATCAACAGCCCAAATACAAAAATTGATGCCGCTATGGTTTGCATCTCGTTACCTACCCCCAGCCATAGACTCCATTATTTTTTCCGCCATACAGCGCGCCCGGCGATTGGCCTCTACCAGCTCCTCAACTCCCGGGCAGTTAATTATGGTGTGCCTTTCCATTACCCGTTCAATCAATTCCGGTATTCCAGTAAACTTAAGCTTGCCCTGTCGGAATTGTTCGACTGCCAGCTCATTGGCTGCATTCAGGCAGGCCGGCAAGGTTCCCCCTTCTTTGCCCGCACGATAGGCCAGCTCCAAACAGGGAAAAAGTTCCCGGTCGGGCGGCAAAAAAGACCAATTCTGACCGTAAATGGGCAACTTTGGCCAGGGACCGGCAACCCGCTTCGGAAAGGTAAGAGCATATTGAATTGGCAGCCGCATGTCCGGAGGTCCTGCCTGGGCCAGGAACGAGCCGTCCACCAGTTCCACCATTGAGTGTACAATACTTTGAGGGTGAATTACCACCTCGATTTGGGATAATTCCAGATCAAATAACCAGCGAGCCTCCAGAACTTCGAATCCTTTGTTCATCAATGTAGCCGAATCAATGGTTATTTTGGGGCCCATCCGCCAGTTGGGGTGAACCAGTGCCCGCTCGGCGGTAGCCTCCTCTTCCAGCTGCCGTCGGCTCCAGCTGAAAAAAGGTCCGCCGGAAGCGGTAAGCCATACCCGGTTAACCTGCCCCATGCCAACCCCTTGAATACACTGCCAGATCGCCGAATGTTCGCTGTCTAGAGGAATAATTCGGTTCAGCAAAGGTTCTCCATCCCCGGTTCTTGCCAGCAGCTCTCCGCCCACTACCAGAGATTCCTTGTTGGCTAAAGCCACCTTTTTGCCGGTGCGGAGGGCCTCCCAGGTTGGTTGAAAACCGCTAAAACCAACCAGAGCTATAATAACCAGGTCCGCCGAGGGCCAGCCGGCGGCCAGAAGCTGTCCTTCCGGGCCCGCCTCCACCCGGCAGCCTTTTCCCAGTGATGACCTCAGGGTCGCAGCCGCTCGCCGGTCGGACAAAACCACCAGCTCAGGTTTAAATTTCCTGGCCTGAACCAGCAGCGGTTCCACCCGGCGGTGGGCGGTTAACGCTACTACCCGGTATTCCGGGCCCAGGTGATCGATCACCTCCAGCGCCTGGCGGCCGATCGATCCGGTAGAACCTAAAATAGCTATTTTTTTGGGCAAACCATTCTCCTTCCCCGATGTTTTAATTCCTTATCATATTTTTATCCGTATATCAGCAGAAAAAAATAATAAGCAAAGGGGGCAGCCATCCACAAGCTGTCAAAACGATCCAGTACCCCTCCATGGCCTGGAATCAGGCTTCCCGAGTCTTTTACTGCGGTCTGTCGCTTTAACGCCGATTCCAACAGATCGCCCAGTTGAGAGAATATTGATACCCCCAGACCCAGCACTACCGCCGGTCCGGCAGTCAGCGGTGATAACAGGTGCGGAAATAGCCATGCCGCGGCAACAGACAAAAACACCGCACCCAGGGCGCCCGCCAGAGCGCCCTCTACCGATTTATTGGGACTAATCTCAGGGGCCAATTTGCGTCGCCCCCACTTTATCCCCGCAAAATAAGCACAGGTATCATAGCCCCATACATTTAAAAGCAACATGCCGGTAGCCGCAATCCCCCGGGGAAGAAAGCGGATCAGCAACAGGTGTCCCCCCAGGCCGCCTAAATAAATTATACCCCACAAGGCTAGAGCCGATTCCAGGGCGGAGCACTTATTAAACCCTGCCAGCAGCTGCAAGCTTAAAATTAAAAACAACGCTGTGATTGCCGGGTAAATAAGGTCCGTTCTTCCTATAAAAATTATTCCCAGCACCCCATTAACACCCAAATAAGCGCTTATTGCCGGAGGGCGGTAACCACAAGATCGATAGATATTCAAATACTCATGTAACCCCAGGTTGGACAGAAGCCAAATAAGCAGGAGGTACCACACTCCCCCTGCATATACCGCTGCCAGTGTAAGAGGTATTCCCAGAGCTGCAGATATAACCCTTAATTTTAACATTGACTGCCTCCGCCATTAAATCTTTCCATAACGGCGTTCTCGCTGTTGAAAATCCAAAATAGCCTGTAATAAATGTCGGCAGTTGAAATCAGGCCAGTAGGTCTCGGTAAACCACAGCTCGGTGTAGGCGGCCTGCCAGAGCAAAAAATTGCTTAGCCGGTATTCGCCTCCGGTGCGGATCAACAGATCCGGATCGGCTAATCCTGCAGTATACAGATAAGAAGAAAAAACCTTTTCATTAACTGGAGAGGACAGCTCGCCGGCCGAGACATCTTTTAATATAGAGCCGATCACCCTGATGATCTCCTGCCGCGAGCCGTAATTAAGGGCAAAAATTAACTGCATGCCGGTACAGCGCTCTGTTTCCCGAATACTTTTTACTACAGCTTGCCTGGCCGGCCCGGGGAGTTTTTGAAGATCCCCGATTGAATTTATTCTTACATTTTTTTTTATCAGTTCGGGCAGCTCCGTATAAAGGTACTGTTGCGGCAGTCCCATCAAATATTTAATTTCCCAGGGAGGGCGCCGCCAGTTTTCTGTAGAAAACGCAAACAAGGTCAGGCAATTTATTCCCAGGCGGCTGGCATAGCGGACAATTTCCCGCAACGTCTCCACCCCTTGCTTATGACCTGCCGAGCGGGGAAGTCCCTTCTCTTTGGCCCAGCGCCCATTGCCATCCATGATAATGGCAATATGAGACGGCAAGCGGTCCATATCTATAGCCTGCTGCAGTTGCTCCTCGGTGAGTGTGGTCATTTGTTTTAACTCCCGCTAGACATTAAAAAAAAATCCCCCCGCCCCCTTTCCTAAAAGGGGGTAGTAAAAAGGGCCATTAACCCCTACAGCTCCATAATTTCTTTTTCCTTAATCTGTAAAATATTATCTACTTCTTTTACCTTTCCATCAGTTAACTCCTGAACCTGTTCTTGGGAGCGATGCCGTTCATCTTCCGAAATTAAGCCGTCTTTTTCCAGGCCCTTGATCTCCTCATTGGCTTCCCGGCGAACGTTTCGTATACCCACCTTTGTTTCCTCCGCTTTCTTGCGGGTAAATTTAACCAGTTCCTTCCGCCTCTCTTCGGTAAGCTGCGGAATGGTAAGCCTGATTACCTGGCCATCATTGCTGGGAGTAAGACCTAGATCGGATTTTAAAATTGCCTTCTCGATTTCCGTGATGCTTTGTTTGTCCCAGGGTTGAATTACCAGCAGGCGCGGCTCGGGAGCCGCGATGCCGGCCAGCTGGTTTAGCGGTGTCATGGTATCATAGTAGTTAACTTCAATTCGATCCAATAATGAAGGGGTTGCCCTGCCCGCACGCAAAGTGGCCAGTTCCCGCTGGAAAGCAATAATTACCTTATCCATCCGCTCTCCAGTGCTACTGTAAATCTCCGAAATCATATTCCCCCCCCCTTAATAATGGTACCGATATTTTCACCCATAATAGCCTTCTTAATATTGCCGGGATTTAATCCAAACACAATCAGCTTTATCTGGTTGTCCATGCAAAGTGATGCGGCAGTAGAATCCATAACCCCCAGCCCCCGTTTTATAACTTCCAGATAACTAATCTCGGAAAACCGGCTGGCATCGGGGTTCTGCAGGGGATCGGCATCATAAACCGCATCCACTTTCCCCTTAGCCAGCAGGATCACTTCCGCTTCTATCTCCGCAGCCCTTAATGCAGCAGTAGTATCGGTGGAAAAGTAGGGGTTACCGGTACCTCCGGCAAATATTACTACCCGCCCTTTCTCCAAGTGGCGCAAGGCCCGACGTCGGATGTAGGGTTCTGCCACCTGCTGCATCTCCAAGGCCGACTGGACCCGGGTATCAACAGAATAGCGCTCCAGGGCATCCTGCAGGGCCAGGGCGTTAATGACTGTAGCCAGCATCCCCATGTAATCTGCCGTAGCCCGATCCATTCCTTTTTGATGGGCGGTGGCCCCTCTCCAGATATTCCCCCCGCCGACCACTACCGCAATCTCTACTCCCTGGTTTTTAACTTCCTTGAGTTCCAGAGCGATGTTCTGCAATATATCCTGATCAATACCGTAACCGCCGTTTCCGGCCAGGGCTTCCCCGCTTAGTTTTAGGACCACCCGCTTGTAAGCAGGAATATCCACTTGTTTTAGACCTCCTGATAGAAATTCTGCCTAAAAACTTCCAATCCTTTAGTATATCGAAAAAAAAACACCGAAGTGTTTTTTTAAACGGGGCCTATTCTTCCAAAGATGCGGAAAAGGTGTTGATTCCCTCTCCCATAACAAACCGGGCGTACCTGCGGATAACAATATTTTCGCCGATTTTAGCAATCAATGAAGCCAGCAGCTGCTGTATGGTTACCTCAGGATCTTTTATAAAAGCCTGTTCCAACAGGCATTGCTCCCGAAAAAATTTTTCTATTCGTCCTTCCACGATTTTTTCCACGATTTTTTCCGGTTTACCTTCGTTTAACGCCTGGGTACGTAAAATTGATTTTTCCTGTTCCACCACCTCTTCCGGAACCTTTTCTCGGCTCAAATAAAGGGGATTAGAAGCGGCAATCTGCAGGCAAATATCTTTAACAAAGCTGCGAAACTCCTCATTTCTGGCAACAAAATCGGTTTCACAGTTAACCTCTAAAAGTACCCCTACCTTACCTCCCATATGAATATAAGCCTCAACTACTCCCTGGGCGGCGGTGCGTCCGGTTCTGCAGGAAGCATCTGCCAGACCCTGCTCCCTTAAAAAAACTATGGCCTTCTCTTCATCACCCCCGGCCTTAACCAGCGCCCTTTTGCAATCCATCATCCCGGCGCCTGTTTTTTCGCGAAGCTTTTTGACCGCTTTAGCATCAACTGACATTTGAGTCCTCCTTTGCCTTCGGTATCGGTTACTTACAGGGCAGCATTATTTATTCGGCCTGTTGTTCTTCTTCGGCTTTATCCGGCATGGTTTCTTTCTGGTTCTCAGCATTAACTGATTGCGGCATCGGTTGCGCTTCCGTTATATCTTCGCCGGCGAAGGGGGCATCCTTCGGTTTCACAAAATCGGCGCTGTCTTCCGTTAAACCTTCTTCCTCCGGCATGTTTTTTCTTTCCAGCTCGGAATCATAGCTGGTACCGGCCAGATCCTCATCTGTATCTGAATCCAACTGTGAAGCCTCCAGGCTTTGTTTACCTTCGATCACCGCATCGGCCAACCGAGAAGTAATCAGCTTAACCGCCCTTATGGCATCATCGTTGCCGGGTATAATGTAATCCACCTCGTCGGGATCGCAATTGGTATCCACTATGGCCACCACCGGTATTCCCAGCTTCCGGGCCTCGGCAATGGCTATTCTCTCTTTGCGGGGATCTACTATATATACCGCATCGGGAATCCGATCCATATAACGGATACCGCCCAGAAATTTAAGAAGTTTTTGCTGTTCGTGTTTCAGGTTAAGAGCTTCTTTTTTGGTTAACCGCTCAAAATAGCCCTCTGCCTCCTGTTTTTCGATCCGGTTCAAGCGGTCTACCCGCAGCCGGATGGTTTTAAAGTTGGTAAGCATTCCCCCCAACCAGCGCTGGTTAACATAGGGCATCCCACATCTTTCCGCCTCCACCTGGATCGATTCCTGGGCCTGTTTCTTGGTCCCCACAAATAGCACTTTTCCCCCCTGGGCTGCAATATCTCGGACATAACTATAAGTTACTTCCATTAGTCTAACCGTTTTTTGAAGATCGATAATATAGATCCCATTGCGCTCAGTGAAGATAAAACCTTTCATCTTGGGATTCCATCGGCGGGTCTGGTGCCCAAAATGAACTCCCGCCTCCAAAAGTTGTTTCATGGTTACTACGGCCATTCTAACTCCTCCTTTATTGGTTTTACGCCGCCGCCCGATCCCCGCCTTCCCTAAGCCTGTAAGGCCAACCAGGAAGTGCTTAATCAGGGCGTGTGTGCTAAAATTCCATCAGGTACTATAGCATAATACGCTTTTAATATCAATGTCCTGAAAATGCCGGTATAGTTAACCCGGTGTAGTTAACCCATGATAGTGTCACCTTGTCCTGAAAACGCCCCACTGTATCTTTTTTATTTTTGGTGTTGGAAAGGGAACAACGCCTCCGGATAGAAATAATAATAAATCATGCTGCAAATTGGAAGGAGTAAACCAGGTGAATAACCTATTGATCAAAACCGAAGGGCTTTCTAAGAGTTTCGGATCTGTCCCGGCAGTGAATAACCTTGATCTGGAGATAAAAGGCGGAGAAATTTACGGATTTCTTGGCCCCAACGGCTCGGGTAAAACCACCACCATCCGCATGTTGGCCGGGTTGCTGGAACCCGATGCCGGCAGGGCTTTCATATGCGGCCACGACATTATAAAAGAAGCTTCTCCGGCCAAAGCACTTATGGCCCTAGTGCCCGATCAGCCCAAACTGTACGGGAAGCTAACCGCCCGAGAATTCCTTTCTCTGATAGCCAACCTGTACCGGATACCGCCTGAAATCACAATTAATCGGGCCGAACAGTTGCTGGCCCTATTCGAACTAACCGGGCGAGCCGATGAACTTCTGGAAAGCTATTCCCATGGCATGCGCCAGAAGGTGGTGCTGGCAGCGGCTTTAATTCACCAGCCCCGGGTGCTCCTGATGGATGAGCCCACGGTGGGCCTGGACCCCCGCAGCGCCCGCCTGCTGAAAGATGTGCTTCAGGAGATGGCTCGCCTGGGGGCGGCAGTATTTATCTCCACCCACATTCTGGAGATTGCCGAGCGGTTATGCCACCGGGTGGGAATCCTGAAGGAAGGACGCCTGATCGCCCAGGGCAGCCCGGAGGAACTGCGGCAGCAGGTGGGGCATGCCGGGGAAAGCCTGGAGGATATTTTCCTGGATCTTACCGCCGGCGCCGACGATGCCGAACTGATCCGCAGCCTGGAGGGAGGAAACAACAATTGAAATTTCAACTGCCTCCACCCCTTACCGAAGCCCCCCCTTCCCGTCCCCCCTGGGAGGATTTTAAACTTTTGCTAGGCGCCCAGCGGAAGGTTACCTGGAACAAGATCCGCCACTGGCCAAAAGTCAGCCTGATTGTGATCGTTTTATCCTCTCTGGGCGGCCTCTCATTGCTTGTTTCCCTTGGGGTGCTCGCCTACGGCGCCCTGGCCAACGTGCCCCCCGAGATTGGTCGGGGACTGCTGGCGCTGATTTTTATGGCCGGCTTTGCCGCCCTGATCTTCTTTGGGGTTACCTCGGCTTTTGCCAGCCTTTATATGTCCAATGACCTGGAGCTCTTATTTATGGCTCCGGTCCCGACCCGGATCGTCTTTGCCACCAAACTGCTTGCCGCAACCGGGGCAAATTTTTTTACCGCCGCTCTTTTTATCTTCCTTCCCTCACTATTCTACGGCCTGCTGTTAAAAGCGGAGCCCCTCTTCTACCTGTGGGCCGTGCTGGTCGGACTGGGCCTCTGGGCTACCGGCACCGCTCTAGCCGGGCTGTTGAATCTGCTGGTGATGCGCATTGTTCCCCCTCACCGCAGCAAGGAGGCAGTGGGGGTCCTGGGGGCCACCGCCGGGATAATAATTGCCCTTCTTTTTCAAATCCCGAATCTGGTAATGGCCGGTGGCAAGCAGTTTGATCTGCAAGGCCTGCTCTCGGGACAGCAGCCGCTGCTGAGGGTAATGGACTATTTGCCCTGGGGTTGGGGCTCCCTGGCCCTGGCCGGGGGCGCCTCCGGCAACCACTTGGCCGGGCTGTGCTGGAGCCTGCTTCTGTTGCTGCCGGGTACGGGATTCTTCCTGTTCTCCTTTCTGCTGGTGGAGAGGGGCTTTCGTCGGGGCTGGATCTCTCTCAGCCAGGGGGAAGAAAGAAAACTTAAAAGGCGGGCTTCCCGGACCAAAATAGCCGTCAAAACCACGACGCCGCTTAAAACAGCGGTATTCACCCCCGGATCCCCCTTGCCGGCGGCACCGCCCCGGCTGGGGATGTGGGCCGTAGCCAAGAAGGATCTCCTCTATCTAAGACGGGATACCCGGGAATGGTTCGGATTGATCACCCCCCTGATCCTGATGGCCTATTTTATTGTGCAGTTCCGTCTGCTCCCCGGCGATTCTTCCCTCACCACCCTGGTGACGGTGCTCATTATGTACAGTATCATCTTCAGCGGCAATCTGGCCCTGCAGTCCTTCGGCCGGGAAGGAGAGTCGGATTGGATTTTAAACAGTGTCCCCCTGGCCGGCTGGCCGGTGGCCTGGGGAAAGCTGTTGGCGGTTATTCTGCCCACCCTGATTTTGATGGAGGCACTTCTGGCCGGGACAGCTCTCGCTACCGGTCTCTCCCTGCCGGCCATATTGGCCCTGGCCTTCGGTGCCCTTTTTGTAACCTTCAGCGCCAGTGCCATCGGCCTATTTTTCTCTATCCGTCATTGCCGCTACAACCCCGATTCTCCCCGGGGGCGAATTGCCTCCGGGGCGGCCTGGTTGATGTACCTTCTCAACATATTTTTTATGGCCCTGATTGCCCTCGGGCTGCTTTATCTTTTCCCACCGCTGGAGATAACCTCCCTATTACAGGAAATGCCCTCTTCTTTCGTCACCGGCGGGGGTTTGCCGGGCCTTTTGCTCAAGCTCCTTTACCTGCTCAGCAGGCCCCTTCTCTGGCCGGCTGTGCCCAGGATATTTACCGGGCTCCTCGTCAGCGGCGGGGTGTGGACCGCGGTATTTTTCGGTTTCATGGCCGCCACCGTTCGTCAGAGCCGGAAAGGGTTCCGGGTAGAGATATTAATGACCGGAAAAAAACTTAAATTACGATAAGCGTACCCGCGGTCAATGCCGATCCGGCATGAACCCTGACATAACCACCCGAAACCCTTCTATGCCGGCACCTCCTTTTTTCTTATTTCCCTGTTCACCACTTTTTGAACCGGATAAACCGCCTCACTTCCTTAAAAAGGCTTCAGAGAATATGTGAAGTTCTTTTTAATATATATGTATTGGGCAGTCTCTGCCTTTGAAACAGGAAAGAGTGCCAAGCCATATATAAATCTTACCCAACGGTAAGTTGACAGGCCAAGTAACTGTTGGTAGAATATTCTTGATCGTGTATATATTCTGCTTAAGGGGGGGGGTGCTAATAATGTAAAACTGGCTATCCGAACCGCCCCAACGCAATTTTAAAAAGAGGAGGGTATAAGGTTGAAAAAAAAGGCTGCGCTGTTATTGGCCCTGCTGCTGCTTACCGGAATTCTGGTGATAGGAGGCTGCAACGGATCAGATAACGGTGCGTTGGAGGAAGATGATGCGGATTGGCCCGAGCAGGCCCAGGTGGTGGCCGCGATAGACGAAGTCATTGCCGATTTTAATGCCGGCAAATATAGTGAAGAAGAGGTAATTGAAGAACTGGCCCGGGTAATTCCCAAGCCCAAAGGGTACCCAAGCCGACCGATCGAATATATAGTTCCCTGGGGAGAAGGCGGCGGATCCGATAACTATGCCCGGCATATTGGGTACGATGCCGCCAAAATAATGGGGGAAACCATTGTTTATAACAATATGCCCGGTGGAGGCGGCGAGGTAGGCCTGGCTTACCTCTATAGCATGACCCCTGACGGTTATACAATTTACGGGGCTATTGCCAATCAGACCATTAATGATGCTTTGGGCACACAGCCCTATTCATTTTCCAATGACTCCGCCTTTATAATCCGCAACCAGGGGGCAACCGAAGTGTACTGGGTTACGGATAAAAGTCCGTTTAATACCATTCAGGAAGCACTTGATTATGCAGTGGCCAACCCCGGGAAGCTAACCGTTTGCGGAGCCGGAGCCGGTGGCGACGATGAATTTAGGGTAGCATCGCTATCCAAACAACTGGGCACAGATATAATTTATGTCCCCTACGATGGAGTTGGCGAGCGAATGTCCAGCCTGTTAGGCGGCCACGTGGATATTATGCATGAATCAATAGGCACGGTACTTGATCTGTTTGAAGAAGGACAAATTCGCCCCCTGGCTTACGGTGGCGATATTAAGTTTGATGAAATAGATCCGGACATTCCCTGCATTGCAGATCTGGGTTATGATGTCCCGGTCGGGCGCTGGCGGGGAATGCTTACCCTCAAGGATGTAGATCCCAAAATTGTGGACTACCTTCACAACTGTTTCTACGCTGCTTCACTGCTGCCTTATTACCAGGAGTACGAGGTGGAGTTCTGCCAACACCTTCCCAAAGCCTATCTGAATTCCAAGGATTACGAAAAGTATGTTAAAGATGAGGTAGAGCGTTTGCGCAAGCTGGCCGCGGAGCTGGGATACCTGTAATCGATCAACAAGCCGGGGAAAACATCAAAACAAATTATTTTTTCCCCGGCGGCCATTTTTAAGTTCGGAGGTGAAATCTATGATCAAGAATATCGAGCAGGGTATAGATAATTTAATGTTAAAAACCAGGAAATATAATGAGCTAACCGTAGCCCTAGTTGTCCTGGTTTTTTTCTTATGCACCCGCTTATTTATAGGTAAATTTATGAATTTAACCACTATACGATGGCGTTTTTTGAGCCCTGCTTTCTGGCCGGGATTAATTTTGTTGGGGGGCACTGTCCTGTCGGCAGTTTTGGTGTACAACACGTATAAACAGATTAAAACTAAACCGGAACCGGAAAAATCCGGAACCACGCCATCTGATCCTGCAAAAGATCCGCCACTGGATAAGGCAATCCGGCCGGCAGAACCCCAAACCGTGACAATTCTACCCGTAGAAGAGCCGGCTACCTCCCGGGAACTAATCCGCCTGGTATCCGTGCTGGCATTGACTTTTGTTTACCTTTACCTGATTCGGATAATAGGGTTTCTTACCAGCACCCTTATATTTTGCTTCGCTTACCTGTTCTTGCTGAAAGAGCGGCATCCCCTGGTGTTGATTATTTCCCCCCTGGCCATCGTAGTCATAATCTTAATTATATTTACCCAGGTACTGGTAGTTCCCCTCCCAAGAGGGATTGGTGTTTTCCAGTCCATCAGCAATTTTTTCTATTAATACCCGGACCCGACTCTATTAATAAAAGGAGGGGATTAAATGCTGGAAAGTTTTTTGCTCGGCCTGAAAACCACAACCGCTTTGGTCAACCTGCTGGCAATTGTATTGGGGGTAGTTATCGGCTTGATTTTCGGGGCCGTACCCGGCTTAAGCGGGGTTACTGCTGTAGGACTTCTGGTTCCTTTTACCTATCACATGTCGCCAATCACCGGTATTCTAATGATGATCGGGGTGTACTGTGCCTGCACTTATGGCGGATCTATCAGCGCAATTTTGTTTAATATGCCCGGAGATGTTATGGGGGCTGCTACCGCCATGGACGGATATCCCTTAACCTTGAAAGGAGAGGCCCAACGGGGCCTGGCCATGGCTATTTTTGCATCTTTTGTGGGGGGCATTATCGGCACCATAGCGCTGAGTTTTGTCGCTCCGCAGTTTGTAAAAATAGCCTTATCTTTCGGTTCTCCCGAATATTTTGCTCTGGCTTTAATGGGCCTGTCCATTGTAAGCAGTATCGGCACCACCTCCCAACTGAAATCAATGATTGCCGTGTTTTTCGGTTTATGGCTTTCCACCGTCGGCCTGGATCCGGTGTCCGGCATCTCCCGGTTTACCCTGGGCAATCCCATGCTGCAGGCAGGAATTAGTTTTATTCCGGCAATAATCGGGTTCTTTGCCTTCTCGGAAATATTTGCCCGTATCTATGATCGCCATATAAGTAAGGATTTTGATCCTAAGGCAATAAAATATGCCCGCTGGTTTAACTTCCCCAGCTGGGATGATATTAAAAATAATACGGTTAATATTCTACGCTCCTCGGTGCTGGGCTATTTTGTAGGAGTTTTGCCGGGGGCGGGAGCTACCATTGCCGCATTTTTGGGTTACGGGGTAGCTGCCCGTTCATCCAAGCGCCCCCAGGATTTCGGCACCGGAATAGTGGAAGGAGTGGCCGCTCCCGAGTCGGCCAACAATGCGGCGGTAGGAGGAGCATTTGTTCCCTTGCTGACCCTGGGCATCCCCGGCAGTGCCACCACCGCCGTGGTGCTGAGTGTGCTTATCTTGCACGGCCTCCGTCCCGGTCCCCTGCTGTTTCAGCGCATGCCGGAACTGACCTACTCCGTGTTCATAGGAATGTTTATCGCCAATATTGCGATGCTCCTCCTGGCCCTGGTTTTTGTTCGCTTGCTGATCAGGTTACTCCTGGTTCGCTTCGAATTGCTTAGCCTGTTTATCTTTGTATTCTGCGTATTTGGAGCTTTTTCTATCTACAATCGGTTTGTGGATGTATGGGTAATGTTTGTAGGTGGTATCCTGGGCTTTTTTGCCAAGAAATTCGATTTTCCCATTGCCTGCATCATCCTAGGCCTGGTATTGGGAGATATTGCCGAAAACGGGCTGGTTAATGGAATCTCAGTAACCAGGGGAAGTTTTGGAGCCTTTTTTATTCGACCGGTAACATTAAGTGTATTGATTGTGGCGGTAGTATTCCTGGTTCTTCCCCTTATCCTGGAATATGTCAAATCCAGGAGAAAGATTGTTTACCAGGGTAAAACCGGTTGATGCAACCATTACAAAATGAAATTGCCCCGAAAGGTTGGGCTTACCCTGATTTAAGGTAATCAGGAAGGAGGCTGCCCATTAGTTGGGCAGCCAACCTCCCACATTGTAAGGGATGAAGGTCTCCTGATTTACCGCTCAGCCCCTCAATAGTGATCACGTTTTTCCATCAACAAAAGCAGCCAGCATTAAACAGGCATTAATCGCCTTATTGTCAACCAGCACAGTACAGGCTCCGCATTCCCCATAACCACAGCCATCTAAAAAAATTTATTAATTTGGTTGATTAATATTGAAGCCTGCTGCCCGAGGTGTTCCGATTTTCCATTTTTTTACGAAGGAATAAATTAAAGCATGATAGAACTAGGATGTTGTACACTATCAAGAAGGAGACGACTTTTGTGGTTATCACGTTTCGTTCAGTGAGATAACAATGCCCATTTCGTATGCAATCAGTGAAAGGCGGCGCGATATTTAAGGCTTTCTAAAATAATACATAATATTTTAATGAAAGCGGCGCTTGAAGTTGATAGATTAAACTATCTCGGGGAAAGACTTTATAAAATTGGTAAACAATCCTTTGTCTATCCAGATGCCCACCTTGGATTTAAATTTCAACGCTTCGGAAGAGAGCATTATAAATGATCCGATTTTCAATGGCAACGAAATTGAATTAGTTGAAGCATAAAATAATGAGCAAATAGAAAAAGAGGTTTGACTGTGAATTTAATGATCCTAATCTTACTAAGTTTTGGGCACATGGTTGCCGATATCCACCAGGGGGCTGTTCCTACGCTGATGCTTTTTATGCGAGACGTATTTAATCTAAACTACGCTCAGGTAGGCATGATTATTTTGGTTTCTAATCTGAGTTCCTCCGTGATACAGCCCCTGTTCGGGCTATACAGCGACCGGTCTAACCTTCCCTGGCTGATGCCGCTGGGAATTGGATTGGCCACCGGGGGGATGTCCTTAAGCGGAATAATGCCCCACTATTACCTGGTTATAATAGCGATTTTCATCAGCGGCCTGGGAGTGGCAGCCTACCATCCTGAAGGAACAAAAATGGCCTATTTTGCCGCCGGTAATCGCCGGAACAGCGCCATGTCGGTGTTTTCCGTGGGAGGAAATTTGGGCTACGGACTGGGCCCGGTCCTGGGGGCTTTATTTTTTGGCACCTGGGGTCTTACCGGGTCCCTTGCCTTTCTAGTACCGGGCCTGGCTGCCACTGTGGCGTTTTATTTTTTACAGCCGAAAATATCTGCAGCAAATAACCACCAGATGCAAGAGGGAATAGCCCGGGCAGGGGTGAACAGCAAACCAGCCTGGTCTTGGGGGTTGGTTGCTCTTATTTTGATAGTGATATTACGATCCTGGGTTCAATACGGCCTTATGTCGTATTTGCCTTTTTATTACACTGATTTTCTGGGAGGCGATAAGCAGGTCGCCGCTGCACTGGTATCGGTTTTCTTGATTTCCGGCGCCGCGGGAACCCTGATCGGGGGACCCCTGGCGGATCGAATCGGCACGAAGAAGCATATCTGCATCTCTATGGCACTTATACTCCCGTTGATCTGCCTGCTTTTGCATACCAGCGGCGCAGTTGCAGTGGTGATAACCTCCCTGACCGGGATGGTGCTTATATCAACTTTCAGTCCGACCCTGGTGATGGGGCAGCAGTACCTGCCGCAATTTATCGGCCTGGCTTCAGGCTTGTTAACCGGGTTGGCAATCGGTATTGGCGGCCTGGGCGTGCCTATTCTGGGTTTATTTGCAGATAAATTCGGAGTGGATCTGGTATTAAAAATCCTGACCCTGCTACCGCCGGCCGGCTTTTTTCTGGCCCTTTTTTTGCCCCAACCACCGGAGGAGCATATAAGAACCTGTTTTTCCGGAGAACACCTAAAAGCAGTAGACCACCCTTAAACAGCAAACTGCTCAATTTTAAACAATCGGACGATTGCAAAACCAAAACAACAGGAATTAACTAATATATGTCAAATATAATATTTTAAATGTATAGATAAAAATCCCCATTATGAACCGGTTTGCCGGGGGCAACCGGTAAAAAGGAGTGAAAATAATGACTCCGGAGATAACCAACCCACATGAGCTCTCTCATTTGATCCTTCACCGCACCCATAGGCAAGAAATACCGGAAAAAATATCGGTTATAGTAAAAGGAGAAGGAGTTTGGGTCTATGATCAACAGGGACGCCGTTACCTGGATCTGGATTCGGGCGTAACCCGTCCGGTTCATGTTGGGCACGGTAGAGAGGAGCTGGCCCGGGCAGCCTATGAACAGATGCATCAACTGGCATATTTTACACCCATGCAATACACTACCCTTCCCGCAGTTACGCTGGCCGGAAAACTATCTCAAATTTCGCCCGGCAAAATAAATAGGTTTGTATTTGACTGTGACGGCTCCGAAGCGGTGGAATCGGCTATAAAGCTGGCCCGACATTATCATTATTACCGCGGAGATAAGACTCGTTATAAGGTTATATCTCGCCGGGGCGCCTATCATGGCGTAAACGGGATCGGTTTGCGGGTTTTGGGAACAGTGCTGCCTATGCGCCAAATCATGGAGCCGTTGGCTCCCGGATCGGTGTTTGCTGAATCGCCTTACTGCTATCGCTGCCCGTATCATTTGAATTATCCCGCTTGCGATATTCATTGCGCCAAAGATTTAGCCCGGATTATCGAATTTGAGGGCCCCGAGCTGATTTCCGCTTTTATCGGGGAACCGGTTCAGCAGGGATTCGGCGCATATATGCCTCCTCCGGAATATTGGCCTCTTGTCCAAGAAATCTGCAGCCGGTATGGAATTTTGCTGATTATCGACGAGGTAATCTGCGGGTTTGGCCGCACCGGCAAAATGTTTGCCACCGAGCACTTGCAGATTGAACCGGATCTAATTACCATGGCCAAGGGGCTCACCAGCGGCTATCTTCCCCTGGGAGCAGTGGGCTGTACCGACCGGGTGATGGAGCCGGTAGAGATTTTTAATCACCTCCACACTTACGGCAACCACCCGGTGCCCTGTGCGGTAGGTATAAAAAACCTGGAAATCATCGAGCAGGAAAAGCTGGTAGAAAACAGCGCCGCTATGGGAGAATATTTCCTGGAAGGGCTCGAAGCGCTTAAGGATCACCCCACGGTAGGGGAAATACGCGGCACCGGCCTGTGGCTGGCCATTGATTTTACGCTCGACAAGCGATCCCGGACTCCTTACCCGGCAGCCAACCTGATCAGCATGGTATCCCGGGCCAAAGCAAAGGGAATAATCACAAAGCTGCTAGGATGCTCCCTGGAATTTGCTCCTCCGCTGACCATCCAAAAAGATGAAATAGATTTTGCCATTAAAGTTATCGGCGAATGCATTGCCGAGGAGGAAATAGCAATGGGTGTTTGATGGAATTTCGAATAATGTCAAATAACAGAAGCCAACCCTGGCAGTAGGTGGAATTTGCTTCTGAACTGACCATCCAATCAAGTAGGGGGACGACTAACCCCCGTCCTCTCACAACAAGATCTTACACCGATTAGACTTACGACCATACCGGGCGCAAAACCAATGCAGGCCACTCAGGGTGACCTGCTGCCGGGGCTTTTACTTCCAGGACAGCCGCTATCTTTCAATTTCTCTTCTGCAATTCCTCCCGAATCTGATCAGCATTATCAGTGAAACCAGGGTGCCCACCGCTCCCACCCCCAGTACCGAAAATGCCGCCCCCCAGCTACCGGTAGTATCCAGGGTGGCCCCAAACAGGAAATAAGGAATAACCGGTATGCCAAAGCCAATCGCCGACTGAAAGCCCAGCCAAAGCCCCGATAACCCGGGCGAAATCGCTTCGGTCAGCATTGCTTTATAGATGGCGGAATCCGCAATAACCAGGAACAGATAAATCATCCCCACTCCTGCCAGCACATAAAAAGGTAGAAAAAATAAATGGCCAAATATAAACGATAGCAAACCTCCGAACACAGTGAACACAGCAGCAGTCCGGAGGTAGCCTAGCCGATCCGAGATCCATCCGCCGGCAACGGTGGCAAAAAAATTAGTCAAATTTCCGGCCGCCGCCATGGCTCCCCCCAATGCGGTAGCCTGTTTTAAATTGCTTCCTTTTAGTAACAAGCAGTGTACAAAATACGGCCCGATCCACCCTCTTAAGGCTATCAGCTCCCAGCTATGCCCCAGGTAGCCAAGGATAATCAGCCAAAACACGCTTCCGGAGAGCTGGCGGCGAAACGCCTTCCAGGTAATGGGTGTGGAGACCCCGTTTTCCGGTGCCGGCGGCTGAAGTTCAGGCAGGCGGTATTTTATCAACAGGCATCCCAAAAATGCCGGAGCAGAGGTTAGAATTACCGATTGACGCCAGCTAAACAAGGTAATAGCTATCCCCGAAAAAAGGTAAGTCGCACCGATAGCCAGGCTTAGAGCGCCGGTTAAGATGCCTAGAGCATAACCCCTTCTTTGAGGGGGGTAAACCTGAATCAGATAAACCATGCTCGGCACATAGAGGGCTCCCACACCCAGCCCGGCGGCAAACCGCAGAATGAATCCGCTGGCAAAACCCGCGGCCATGGTAGCAAACAAAATGCCGGTGATCCCGGCAATCAGACATCCGTACAACAACACTCGCCTGGCCCCTATTTTGTCGGAAATATAACCGAAGATCACCACTGAAAAGGCATAACCGACCTGAACTATGCCCATGAGCATTCCCCCCTGGCGAGAGGTAATCCCCCATTCCACCTGCAATACGGGAAAGATAGCCGAAAAATTATACCAGTTAAGAGTGGATAAAAATACAACCAGGGAAAGCACAACCAGTGGGCTTGGGACAAAAGGCTTTTTTAGGGCGCTCATAGCTTCTAACCTGCTTTCCGCCGGTGATACAGTTCCCGAGGTTTAATATCTTAAGTTAAGTATAAATTAAATATCTTAAAATATTAAGCCGTTCCGGGCACCGCGCCGGCAGTACATTACTAATATACCGTAAAAATGACCGGCCGGTTAACACTCCCATATTAATTTCGCTTAAACATCAACCTATGCTCGTAAGACCAATTGGAATAAAGTGACCAGCTTTTGGAGACACTTAACAAAAATGGCTTTATTGGCAGGAGTTAGGGGATTGCTGGTGGAAATAAATCCAAATGTTTTGCCGGAACCAGGTAAGGGGCGGATAAATATGCGTTTAAATAAGCAAAATTTTATAATCGGCACTTCACTGGTAATTTTGTTGGCTTCGGCAGTCAGCTTACATTTAACTACACAGCAGCAACTGTATGAACAGTTGACCGAAGATCTAAAAGATCTGGATCAGGCCCATAAACGAACCCTAGACGAGCTGAAGCAGATGCGCCAGGAAAACCAGGCGCTTAAAACAAAGTTGGAAGAACAGCAGGCAATAATCGGCACTATTGAAGAAGACAAGCAAAGACTGGAACAAGTTTTGTTAAATCAGACCAAAACCTACCGGAGCGCTATAGAGATGAAAGGCTTAACAATGCCAGTGAAATCGATTTCCAGCTTTAATGCACAGATGTACGAAAAAGCCTGGAAAAATCTAAATGCCAACGCCCTTCTGGGAACCGGGGAGGTGTTCGCCCGGGCAGAAGAAAAGTTTGGAATCAACAGCCTGGTCCTGGCGGCCATCGCCTACCTGGAAAGCGGAGGCGGAACCTCCAGGATCGCCCGGGAAAAGAATAACCTGTTTGGCCTGGGTGCCGGCTCGTCGAACCCCTATGCCAACGCCCGGTGCTTCGCATCCAAAGAAGAATGTATTTATTTTGCCGCCAGCCTGCTTCGAAACAGCTATTTAAGCCGGGGCGGTCGCTTCTATTCCGGGGATAGCCTGCAGCATATAGGAAAATATTATGCCGCTGATCCCCGCTGGGCCACCAAGGTGGCGGAGGCCATGTCCAGGATTGCCCGATCAGCCATCCCGGAAGGAAGGTAGGTAGGCGAGCTGGTGAGCAGAGAGCAGAAAGCGGCAGCGCACTTTTAAGGGTGCGCTGCCGCTTTCTCGGTCAACGATTCCCATTTTCCGCAACGACTTCCCCAACGACTTACCAGCTCCCCGTTAATATACAGTTCACTGATCTCGCAGTTGTTTGCGCAAGAAGAACAGATAAAGCCTTTGGGGGTATAACTGCTATCGGAAATTTCATCTATTCCGCGAAAAAGGCTGCCGGGATTTTCTCCCGATATCATCTTCCGGCGAGCCAGCAGGGCCGCCCCCCATGCCCCCATCACCTGGTAATATTCGGGGACAATCAATTTCAGGGAAAGCATTTTCTCCAGAGCCCAGCGGATGCCTTCATTGGCTGCCACTCCTCCCTGAAACAAAACCGGAGGCTCAATCTTCCGATTGCGAGCTACATTGGCCAGATAATTTTTGGCCAGAGCCAAGCACAATCCGGCAATCAGATCTTCTTTCAAATAGCCTAACTGCTGCTTGTGGATTAGATCCGATTCTGCAAATACCCCGCAACGTCCGGCAATGACCACCGGGCTTTGAGCACGCAGAGCATAATGACCAAACTGTTCGATGGGGATATTTAAGCGGGAGGCCTGGTGATCTAAAAATGAACCGGTACCGGCTGCACATACCGTATTCATATTAAAACCGATGGAAACTCCCTGCTGCAAATAGATGATTTTGGAGTCTTGCCCTCCAATATCTATTACCGTGTTCACCCCCGGCTCTACTTCCCTGGCTGCCAAGGCATGGGCGGTGATCTCATTCACCACCGTATCCGCTCCGATCATCACCGCCGCCAGATTACGTCCGGACCCGGTAGTGCCCACCCCGGTCACCGGCCCGGGCATCTGCCCAAGGGCGGTAAACACCGCCTGAATAGCTTCGATCGGCCCGCCTTCATTCCGCCGGTATTGGCTAAACAAAATTTGCTTGTACATATCCATCAAGACTATCTTTGTAGTCAAGCTGCCTACATCCACCCCGATAAAACAGCTCATGGAACCGGGCGTCCCTCCTTTGCAGTTCTTCGCTCCAGTAAAATATGGGCGAATGACTCCAGGCGAGTGTTTATTCCAGCCTCTCCAGTCTGCTCATTTATGATAATGGTTAAAAGAGGTAATCCACTGTCCTTAGTCACCCGGGTAAGAATACTCTGGGCAATTATCTCCGGCATACAGGTAAAAGGCCACAGGTGAATCACCCCTTCCACCCCCTCTCGGGGAGCAAGAGCGGTTAGCCCTATACTATCCAGACCGTGCCCCCCTACCAGATCCCTAAGGTAAGGGCGAGCAGCCCTGGTAATTTTTTTATGGCGCAGCAGCAGCCGGGGATGGTGCAACACATTGTAATGGAGCCAATTCATAACAGTTATCTCCTGATCAATTTCTACCCGCACCCCCTCCAGGGAACCCAAAGTCTTGGCCAGGTGATGGTTTACAAAATCCTCAAACACGGAGTAAATCTCCCCAATCAAACGAACCTTTAAGGGAATGATCCCTTCTACCCGATCAAGGGAAGCACATTCGCATTGAAACTCCTGCCAGCAATTTTTGAGGGACTTTAGGGTATTGCTTCGTTTGACCTCCTCCACAAATTGTGTGTACAGCCCATCTGCCGCTCCCCGCTTCTCCTCCACCGCTCGCAGTCTGTACAGCAGCTGTTCCCCCTGTTCCAGACGCAGCGATTTCCAGTAAGCCAGCAGGGCGCTGTTTAAGGCGCCACTGATAGATCGCCCCCCAAATATCTGGCCAACGGAGAAGGCAAATGATCGGTAATTGCTGCCCAGAGGAAAGGGGGAACCGATACTGATCATGGTAAAGTCGTAGCCGGCCTTTTTAAGCAACAACTCTTGAATTTCTGCATACCATCCCAAACGGCAGCGACCTTTACCACCCACCATCACCAGGGTATTGGCCCCCGCTTCCAAACACTGCCGCATCTGGCCTATGGTTACAGTCGCCGGATAACAGATAAATTCGGGTGCCAGCTCTTGCCCCAACTCCACCGTGCTCTTGGTTATCGGCATCGGTCCGACACAGCTTACACCCGCACCTCTGAATACAGTTTCCAGGGCCAAGCCCAGCTTTCCGATGGTCGGAAAACCCAGCACCTGTTCTTTTCCGAGCGAAATAGGAAGCCTGGCTACAGGAGATTCAGCAGCCGGTCGGTGAAACTTCCATCGGCGGGCACCGGGAATGGTATCTATAAATGCCTCGATCCGGGTTGCCAGGCCGGCCTCTGCAGTCTGTTCATCCACAGTTAGATTTAACAGGGGTATCCCCCGGTTTTCAGCTTCCTGTTTAAGAAAAACTTCTATTACTGCTATGGGGCCACATTCAAAAGAACTAAGCAGTACCAAACAATCCACCAGGTTGCCCGAAAGCCAGTACAGGGCACTTCCCACCATAAGTTGTTCAAAACTCCACAATTCCTTTCCATAACTTACCCCGGCCAGGGCTTTGGCAATCTCTTCCCGGGAGATCATTTCCGGCACCAGCACCGTGCCCATTTCCCTTAACCGCTCCACCAAATCGTGGCTGATATAATCGTAAAGTACATAGCTATGGGCCACCACCCCGATCTTTAGCTGCCGGTTAAAACGCGCCCGGGAATTATAGGGCCGGTGCCGTTTTAGTCGGGCAACCCCGGCCAACTGTTCCAATGCCTCCGGGTAGGTTAGTCTCTGTGAAACCTGGGCCTCCTGGAATCTTTCTTGAAAATTGCATGCCGCCTCCAGGGCTGCCTGGGACCTTCTGCGCGATCTACCCAACCGCTCTCCTATATTCAGGAAGGAGTTAAGCCCATTTTTAGGATTGGATCTCCAATCTATCCGGGGAGTTAAAAATTTTTCCGGGGAGGCACCCAGCCCATTTAGCACCATTGCAGGCAGGCCGATATGTTTGGGACAGTAGTAGCTGGAGCGATTGGAGCTGATCAATACTGGAAGGCAGATGTAATCTACTCCCGAATGTAACAGCTCCTGAGTATGAGGAAAGGCAAGCTTTACCGAAATGCAAGGCTCATCGGTTGGAGAGATGGATAGGTTTTCAATAGTTTGACCGCTGGTTGCTTGGGAGGGGATCATTTCACAGCCCAGGCGTTCAAAAAAAGTTTTGATTAAAGGGTAATAATAGTAAAATGAAGGTACCCGGGGAACTCCCACCAGCATGCCCGCACCTCTATTTGCAAAATTAGCCACAACTGCTAAGGTATTTTAGCCGTTATAATTAAGCCTTATACCTGTTCCTGGGGAGGCAGGAAGCAGAAGGCCGGAAATAAGTCACTAAAAAACACAAAGGCGGGTCTTCCTCCCCGCCTTACAGTTGAAAAAAATAGAGCCATATAATAAGATCGAACCGGGAAATATAGGAGGTTGATCATGGCCACTATTGAACCATTTCGAGGCATCCGTTACAATGCCGGTAAGGTTACCGGGCTATCAACAGTAATTGCCCCGCCCTATGATGTAATTAACAAACAGGGCCAGGATTATTTTTACAATCTTAACCCGTACAACATTATCCGCCTGGAATATGGACGAGAAAAAGAGGGTGACCACCCAAACAATAACCGTTATACCCGAGCCGGCCACACTTTTTCCCGCTGGCTGGAACAAAATATAATGATCATGGAAAACCGACGGGCATTTTATCTTTACCGACAATCCTTTTCTTATCAGGGTACCCGTTATCACCGGCCGGGTTTTTTCGCCGCCTTAAAATTAGAACCTTACCATGCCGGAGCGGTACTTCCCCATGAACAGACTTTGACCAAACCCAAAGCCGATCGCCTGGAACTGCTCAGAAGTTGTCGAGCCAACTTTAGCCCGGTGTTTACTCTGTTCCCCGATCCTGAAAACCGGCTGGAACTTATTTGCGCCGACCTGTTCAACCAGCCTCCACTGATCGAATTTTCTGATCGGGACGGGCAGGATCACCGGCTGTGGGCTATTGCCGACCCCGGCCGACAGAAGGCCTTGCAGAAACTAATTTCCCCGCTTTCCCTGCTTATCGCCGACGGGCATCACCGCTATGAAACTTCCCTGAAATTTTCGGGGGAATTCAATCCGGATAGACAAAACGGTTACTCCTATGCTCTGACGGTCATGGTAAGCCTGCATAGCCCGGAACTGCTGATGTTACCCACCCACCGCCTGCTGAGCAACCTCTCCTCCCGGCAGGCAAAGGCACTATTGGAAATTGCCTCCCGGAATTTCCATATCCGCCCTCTGGGCCCCCCGGGAAATTTATCCGTAGACGATCTGTTGCCAGAACTCTCCCGATCCGGGAAGGACATCCCTGCCCTGGGAATGGTCCTTCCTGAGAAAATTTACCTGTTAACCCTAAAGTCACCTATCTATATCCCGAACTCGTTGGATGTAACCCTGTTGCAAGATCTGATTTTTCAACCGCTTCTGAAAAACGCTCCGGAGGGTACCGCAGAACAAATAATCAGCTACACCACGGATCAGCAGGAAGTAACCGAGGCAGTGCTAAAAGGAAAGTCTCAGGCGGGGTTTATACTTAACCCCACCCCAATAGAAAAGGTTATTGAAAAAGCTCGGCAGGGGGAAATAATGCCCCAGAAATCCACCTATTTTTTCCCCAAGCTGCCCAGCGGACTGGTAATCTATAGCCTGGAAAAAAGCCTGTAGCTGTGACACGGGGACGGCGTCCCCGTGTCACCCCCCCGGGCCGTTGATAGTATCCCATAACCTGCGCCACAAGAACGGGTTTTGCTTGCGCAACACCACCGGTCGTCCCTGCTGATTTACAAAAGCATGCTCGGTAGAGCCGGTGGCCAGCAGTTCCCGGTCCCGGAAGACACTGTAGTTAAAGGAAAGGCGTACTTCTTGAAGCTCTTCCATCCGGGTTACTACCGTGATCTCATCATCGTAACGGGCAGAGGATTTGTACTCACAGTAGGCTTTAGTAACCGGTAGAAACAGGCTGTTTTTTTCAAATTCGCTGTAAGGCATGCTCAATTTGCGGAAAAATTCTGCCCGCCCCACCTCAAACCAGACAAAATAGTTGGCATAGTAGACCACACCCATCTGATCAGTTTCCTGATAACGTACCCTAAGTTTGATTTCATCCCTGGTCATTTTTATTTTACCATCACATCCTTATAGTACTGTCGCCTTGCCCCGGTATATTAACCCCCGTATGGCATCGACAGTGATTAGGTCTCCGCTACAAATAAACTCCGTAGCCTGTTTGGCTCCCACTACCGCCGGTTTGTTTAAATTCAAGGCTACAATAGCCCCGTGAGAGGTCAACCCCCCCTGTTCTACTACCAGAGCCGCCGCCGATTTTATAATAGGAAGATAGCGTTTATCGGTACTTTTGGTCACTAATATTTGCCCGGGTCTTACCCTGTCGGGCAGCTGATCTCCGGTAATCACCAGCGCAGTTCCACTTACCGCTACCTTGCCAATTCCGGTTCCTTTGACCATCGCCTCCCCTACAGTCTCCACCCGCAGCAGGTTGGTGGTTCCCGGAACCCCTACCGGGACCCCGGCGGTAATTACCACCAGATCTCCTTCCCGGATCAGCCCTTCCCGCAGTGAGGCCTGGATAGCGGCTCCAAACATCTCATCAGTAGTTTGGGTGGGGGGGCAGAGCACCGGGTAGACTCCCCAGACCAGTTTTAGGCCGGCAGCCACTCTCCGGCTGGGGGTAACCGCTATAATCGGCGCCTGGGGTCTGTACTTGGAAACCATCCGGGCGGTATAGCCAGACTGGGTAGAAGTGATAATAGCCGCCGCGTTTAGCTCCTGGGCGGTATGGCAGGTAGCATAGCTGATGGCATCGGTAATGGATTTCTCCATGGTAGTTTCAAAAAACTGTAAAATCTGTTTGTATTCCAGCTCCTGCTCAGTGCGCCGGGCAATCCGGCTTAAGGTGGTTACCGATTCCACCGGATAACGGCCCACGGCTGTTTCTCCCGAAAGCATCACCGCATCGGTCCCATCAAATATCGCGTTGGCTACATCGCTGGCCTCCGCCCTGGTGGGTCGGGGACGGCGGATCATGCTGTCCAGCATCTGGGTGGCGGTAATAACCAGTTTGCCGGCTCGGTTACATCGTCGAATAAAGCGCTTCTGGATAAGCGGGACTTCCTCGGCGGGGACCTCCACCCCCAGATCTCCCCGAGCAATCATCACCCCGTCAGCGGCTTCCAGAATGGAAGTGAAATTGCTCATGCCTTCCCGGCTTTCAATTTTAGCGATGACCTTGGCTTCCCCCCGGTGCTGTTCAATCAACCGGCGAACCTCTACAATATCCTTCCAGCTCCTGGCGAAAGAGGCAGCTACAAAATCTATTCCCAGCTCCAGTAACGCCTCAAGATCATCGCGATCCGACTGGCTTATCGCTGGAAGACCGATGGAAGTGCCCGGGAAATTCATCCCTTTGTGGCTTCTGAGCTCCCCTCCGTTAACTACCCGGCAGATGATATCATCGCCGCCGACCGCAGTTACCTCCAGCATAAGCAGCCCGTCATCGATGAAGATCGTTTTTCCCGGTCCGATCTCCCGGGCTAACCCGGGGTAAGTTATTGAGACTGCATGCTGATCGCCGGTTATCGGGCGGGCGGTCAGGGTAAATTCCTGGCCCGCGGATAACATAACCGGTTCCCGGCCAATCTCGCCTATACGCACCTCCGGGCCACGGCTGTCAATCAATATTGCTACATCTTTACAAAGCTGCCGGGAAACCTCCTTGATTGTCGAGACCCGGCACAAATGCTCCTGCTGACAGCCATGAGAAAGGTTCAGCCGGGCTACATCCATTCCATTTTCTACCAACCTGGAAATCATCTCCGGCTGTTCAGTACTGGGCCCGATAGTACAGACGATTTTTGTTCTACGCACCGGCTACCTCCTGGGATACAATTCTTTTTTTCCCGTTTCTTTTTCGGTGAATATAGAAAAAATAATGCAGGTTAACATCCCACCGGCAAAGATGATCATTACAAAATCTGGAATTGGCTGATGCAAAAATATAAACAAAAAAATTATCATCAACATAAACATTTGTATTAAAAATCCTGCCCACACTACTTTTTTCATAAAGTTTCTCCCCCCTGGCAGAAATTATAGCTGCGGGGTTTTAGATACAACAATGGCTACAGGCAACAGATGTTTAAATAGATAGTATCCGGGTCAACTGGTAACTTTTTTCGGGAAACGGTTTCCCGGCGGTAAAAATCTCTTCCATGGGGACCCCTACCAGTTCGCCTTCCCTGAGCCCCACCATCTGCCCGCTGATATTATCTCTCAACATCTCCACTGCCTCCGCCCCCATCTGGCTGGCCAAAATTCGATCGGCAGCGGTGGGAGAGCCCCCCCGTTGAAGATGTCCCAACACAGTAACCCTGGTTTCCAGCCCGGTCCTTCTATTGATCTGTTCACTTATAAAATATCCGCCGGCTGCCCCTTCGGCCACCAGAATTATACTGTGCAGTTTGTTCCGCTTAATACCCTCCATTAGCCGTCGACAGATATCGGGAAGATCATAATCAATTTCCGGCACCACAATCGATTCCGCCCCCCCAGCCAACCCGGCGGCCAGGGCAATAAACCCGGAATCGCGGCCCATAACCTCGATAACAAATACTCTTTCGTGGGAGGTGGCCGTGTCCCGTAAACGGTTGATGGCATCTACAATAGTATTTACCGCTGTATCAAACCCTATAGTACTGCTTGTACCGGGTATGTCGTTATCGATGGTGGCCGGTACACCTGCTACGTTAATCCCTCGTTCCTGCAGGGCTAAAGCCCCCCGGAAAGACCCTCCCCCGCCGATAATTACCAGATCATCAATACCCTGCGCCTTCAGATATTTTGCGGCTTTGTCCTGGTTGGCAGACTCAGTGAATTCCGGTGCTCTGGCGGTAAGCAAAATGGTCCCACCTCGATGAATGACATCCGCTACCGAGCCCAGACCCAAAGGGCACAGAGGTGTGCCGTTGATAAGTCCGGCGAACCCCCTTTCTACCCCGTAGATATCAATTCCGTGGTAGATCCCTTTTCGCACTATCGCTCTGATGGCGGCATTCATCCCCGGGGCATCTCCTCCGCTGGTTAACACGGCAATCTTTCTCAATGCAGTTTCCTTCCTTCGTAGGTATGGTTCCTAGCAATCCCCCTCAGGTAGCCAGCTGCCGGATGGTTACTGCGCCTGCACCCAGTAACTTCTCCAGGCACCGGCAGATATGGGGATCTTCGGCTGCCCAAAACTTTTCTTCCAACAAAACCATCTTTTTCTCTCTTTCAAACAAAAGATAAACCGGTATATTGCCTTCTTTTTCCGAAAGCACCCGCTTTAAATCGAGGAGATAACCCATGTCATGCCCGGAGCCGATCTTTAAAAACATTTGTTTTGGCTGCCTGGGCAAAGGAATGGCTGAGTCTGCCAACAACTTGATCTCCTCTTCCTCCTTAAAATCCGTTTTCCCATTTATAATTAAAAGGCGATCTACCTGAAACAGATCCTCCTGTCGCTGGTAAAGCTCGGGAAACACAATTACCTCCACACTCCCGGTGAGATCCTCCAGGGTAATAAAAGACATGTTCCTCCCCTTTTTAGTATAGAACGGCCTGGCAGTTTTTACTATTCCCCCTACAGTTACCGGCTGGCTGTCACCGGCCTCCTCAAGCTCGGCACAACAGGTTAAATGAGACATCTGTTCAAACAAAAACCGGTACTGCTCCAGGGGATGACCTGAAATGTACAGGCCCAGCATTTCTTTTTCCAATCCCAACCGTTCCTCCATCTTGAATTCGGAAATGTCCGGCAGCCTGTCTTCCATCAGGTTTTCTTTGCTGTCCCGATCCATAAAGGTAAAAAGCGATATCTGACCGTTGTCCCGTTCCCTTTGAGAGGATTGCCCGAAAGCCAGGGCCTCCTCCAGGTAAGCCAAATACCCGGCCCGACTCCCGCCCAGGGAATCGAAGGCCCCGGATTTCACCAGGCTCTCC
The DNA here is from genome assembly GCA_964463285.1 of uncultured Syntrophomonadaceae bacterium. GTDB lineage: Bacteria > Bacillota > Dethiobacteria > DTU022 > DTU022 > JAAZLS01. Next base: position 30,350 of record CAYXBB010000020.1, read on the forward strand.
ACCACCTTGCGATTGCAGAATCTTAAATCCACCCGGTCGGTGAAATCTTTTAATGAGCCAAACTGTCGGCTACGACGGGCAGTGATGATCGATTCTATTGCCCCCAACCCCAAATTTTTTACCGCCATCAGTCCGAACCGGATCCGGGTGGGGCCTACCACCGTAAAGCTTTGCTCACTTTCGTTTATATCCGGAGGAAGCACTTCAATGCCTTGACGCCGACAGTCCGCTATATAAAGCGCTACCTTATCGCTATTGGCACAGTAACCAGTCATCAACGCGGCCATAAATTCCACCGGGTAGTTCGCTTTTAAATATGCTGTCTGATAAGCCAGCATGGCATAAGCCGCAGCATGGGATTTATTAAAACCGTAAGAGGCAAACTTTAATATTAAATTATAAATCTCCACTGCCAACTTTTTATCGTAGCCGTTTTTCAGGCAACCTTCCTCAAACAAGGCCTGCTGCTGATCCAGAATCTCTTTTTTCTTCTTCCCGATGGCCCGCCGGAGCAAATCGGCCTGTCCCAGGGTGAAGCCGGCCATTTGGGAAGCTATCTGCATGATCTGTTCCTGGTAAACTATTATCCCGTAGGTCTCCTTTAAAATCGATTCCAGCGCCGGGTGATAATAGCTTATCGCACCGGAAGCATGCTTATTGCTTACAAAAGCAGATATCTGTTCCATGGGCCCCGGGCGATACAGCGCGACTACCGCAATAATATCTTCGAATTTGTTGGGCTGAAGCTCCTTAAGCACGCTGCGCATACCCGAGCTCTCCAGTTGAAAGATTCCCGCAGTCCCCCCACCGGAGAGCAGCTGGTAAGTGGGCGGGTCATCAAGGGGCAACTGCTCAATATCCAGATCTAGATTAGAGCGGTGTTTAATATTTTCTACTGTCTCTCCAATAATGCCCAGTGTTTTTAAACCCAGAAAATCCATTTTCAGCAGGCCAAGTTTTTCCAGGGTGCCCATGGGGAACTGGGTAATCACTGCTCCCTCGGAAGTTTTTTGAAGGGGAACCAGGTTTACCAGGGGCTCCCGGGAGATAACCACCCCCGCGGCATGAACCGAAGCATGCCGCGGTGCTCCCTCCACCGCCAGAGACGTATCTAGAAGCTGGCGATAACTGTCTTCCCGGTAAGCCGCCTTAAGCTCTGCGCTTTGTTCCAGGGCCTTGCTGATAGTCATGCCCACCTCAAACGGAATTAACTTGGCAATCCGATCTACCTCTCCGTAAGGTATGGCCAAGGCTCGTCCCACATCCCTTACCGCCGCCCGGGCGGCCATGGTCCCAAAAGTAATGATCTGGGCCACCCGGTCCTGACCGTACTTTTCAACCACATAGTTTAAAACCTGGTCCCGCCGGTCGTCACTGAAATCGATATCTATATCGGGCATGGAAATACGTTCCGGATTAAGAAACCGTTCAAATATCAAATTGTAACGAATGGGATCTATATTGGTAATTCCCAAGCAGTAAGAGACCAGGCTTCCGGCAGCAGAGCCTCTCCCCGGCCCCACCAATATCCCTTTATTTTTGGCATAACGGATTAAATCCCAAACGATCAAAAAGTAGCTGGCATATCCCATCTGGTTGATCACAGTTAGCTCGTAATCAAGCCTTTGCTCTAGGGCCTGATCCACTTGATTGTACCTTCGCGCAAGCCCTTCCAGGCAAAGCCGACGCAGGAACTCCTCCGCCGGTGCACCGGAAGGAAGCTGGTAGTTGGGAAGATATATTTTTCCAAATTCAAAATCCACCCGGCAGCGCCCGGCGATCTGCAGGGTATTGTCCAGCGCCTCCGGATAACTTGCAAACAACTGCCTCATCTGTTCGGGATTTTTAAAATAAAATTCCCCGGATTTAAATTTGAGACGCTTCTCATCATGGATGGTTTTCCCGGTCTGGATGCACAGTAAAACATCGTGCACCGCCTGATCTTCCCTGCCCAGGTAGTGGACATCATTGGTGGCTACCAGCGGTATTCCTTCTTCCCGACCAAGCATTTCCAGGTGGTGGTTAACCTCGCTTTGTTCCGGCAAACCATGATCCTGGAGTTCCAGGTAAAAACGTTTTGGACCGAATAAATCCCGGTAGTAGCAGGCGGCCTCCCGGGCAGCCTCAAACTGTCTTTGAAGTATAAGCGAAGATACTTCTCCGGCCAGGCAGCCGCTCAGGGCAATCAACCCTTCAGAGTAGCGAGAGAGCAGTTCCCGATCTACCCGGGGCTTGTAATAAAAACCCTCCAGAAAACCGGCCGACACCAAGCCCATTAAATTTCGGTATCCCCGATTGTTTTCTGCCAGTAACACCAAGTGGTACTGATAATCGTCCTTTCCCGGTTGTTTTTCAAACCTGCTCCGGGGGGCCACATATACCTCACAACCGATAACCGGTTGAAGATCATGTTTGACAGCCTCCTGGTAAAATTCCACCACCCCGTGCATTACTCCATGATCGGTAATAGCCAGGGAAGTCATCCCCATCTGCCTGGCCTGTTTTACCAGCTGTTTAATCCTGGCAGCCCCATCCAGCAGGCTATACTCCGTGTGCACATGCAGATGGGCAAAACCGGAACCATGTTCCATTCAGTTTACCTCCAATTAAAACTGTTACAGTGGACAGGGTCGTCCACCCCTACTACCGATCTCTGCTCCACTCTTTTACGCAAAAAAGCCTGAGCAGCAGGTAGAAATTATCATCTCGTTGCTTTCCTTAAAAAATATCTTATAATAACTTTCCATTACCACGATTATAGATGGATTTCGACTTAAAGACAGGTATTTCCTCTACCGGGCCGGCATAATTATTCTTAACAGAAGCCCCAGGGCTAAAGGAGGCAGCCGGTAATCAAGTACATCCAAACCTTAGTTTTAACCTTTTTTGTGGCGCTGGGAGTAAGCCTGGGAGGGAGCCTGCTGGGCGCCCTGGGAGCGATTTTAACTCACCGCCCCCCCATCACTACCATGAACAACCTGGCGGCCGATTTGAAGATCTGGGCTATTGCTGCCGCCTTAGGCGGCACTTTTAGCTTAATTAAAACCATTGAAGCGGGAGTGCTGGAAAAACAACTCTTTACGATTTTAAAACAGCTAATACTTTTGTGGGGGGCATTTTGTGGAGCACATCTGGGCTACCTGATTATTATTTCTATCGGAGCAAAAAAATAACATGAAACGGGGAATCTCCCTCTGGTTGCTGGGATTAATCGCCGGAGGAGTTTTGTGCAGCCTGGTTACCGGGCCCGGTTTGGAAAAGCTTTACCAGGAAAAAGAAAGACTCAAGGTAGAGCTGTTCGAAACCACCGATCGGCTTCACCGGTTGGAAAAACAGCTTCACACCCGGGAAACAGAGCAGGTTCAGGCGGTAAATATTGAGTTGGCTACCTCCGCCGGCACCCTGGCGGAGCTGGCCTTAAGACAGGCACTGGCTGAAATAACCGCTGAACTGGTTGGAGAAAAAATTGATCTGCTTAAACCCTCGCTGCTGGTTAAACTGCTCGATCGACGGATGTTAATCGTAGAAGATAAACAATATGTGATCACGGTTCACTGGGTGGTAATAGGAGAAAAAATTACCTTTAACCTAACCGCCTCTCCCGGCGGCGAGGCTCGCGAGCCGATCGACCTGCTTTAATCCGGTAAGTCATCCGCTCTCGCCGCCAGCGCCTGCGAATAACCTCCACCCGGTACTGTTTCCACAGATCCACCCCGAAGCCCGCTACCGACATAAGAAGCACCGCTATCCATAACCACCCAAACAGGTTTTCCGGATGTAAACGAGGCAGGCATAATGCACCCGCTAAAAGCAAGCATAGCGAGCAGATGAACCCTACCGGTGCAGCCAGTTTTATTTCAAACACCTCCCCTAAATTATAAGCTCTGGGTCCCCTGAACATTCCTAATAAAAATAAGCGTCGCCGGGGAGGGGCGGACTGTGTCGAAAATTCTCTCTCCCCCCGGTTAAAAAGGGAGAGAGAGAAATTTTTTTGAAGCGGGTGTATGCCTTTGTCGCCGGCACTAAATCAAATCACCAGATCTTCATTGAGGTGGCTGCAGTTGGTAGCTATGGCATTCATGGCCGCTGCGTTTATGGGATAGGCGATGGGTGACGGCGAAACCAAGGGATGGGTGGCGGTTTGGAAGGTATTGAGCTCGGTAGCGGTAATGTCTTTTAGAATAGCCAGGCTTAAAATGTTGATTATTTCGGCAACCGTATTACCACCGGAAATCTGGGCTCCCAAGATAATCCCTGAGCAGCGGGAGAATATCAGTTTTATATTGATTTCCTGCGCATCGGGTAAAAAGCCGGGATGGCGATCCATGGTTTTGAACTCACCGGTCATGATGCAGTATCCTTCCTGCCTTGCCCTGGCCTCGGTGAGACCGGCCGCCGCAAACGTTTTTCCGAATATTTTTGTTGAAAATGTGCTGATAGTGCCCTTGTTTGCCCGGATTAACCTTAACTCGAAGGCATTGGTGCCCGCTATCTTTGCCTCCATTGCTGCCGTGGAGGCCAGCAGCAACGGCACATCCTTTCCCGTAAAAAAGCATTTTTTCTCTGCACAGTCACCAACCGCAAAAATATCGGGGTCGCTGGTTTTCATGTACTGATCAACCTTAATTGCGTTCTTGGCGTTTACCTCCAGGCCGCAGCTTTTCCCCAATGCCCCGTTGGGTTTCATTCCCAATCCCAGAATGACAATCTCCGCAGGAATAGTTCGGCCGCCCTCCAGTTCAATGGCCTCTACAGATTTTTTACCAAGTATTCTATTTACTTTTGTTTTGGTCATCACCTGAATGCCCTTAGCACTCAAGAGAGATTCCAGATCATCGGTGAAGTCTTTGTCAAAAGCCTGCCATAAACAGGAGTCCGCCATTTCGATGAGCGTGACATTCTTACCCAACACCCTTATCTGCTCCGCAAATTCGACTCCGATGAACCCTCCTCCGATTACCGCAACCTCCCGAGCGGGTTCCAATTTTTGAGAGATATTTTGTAAATAGCCCTCATCTTTCATTATCGGGAACACATTCTCCAAGTCATGGCCCGGAATAAATGTGGGGATAATGGGCAGGGAGCCGGTGGCAATAACCAGTTTTTTATAACCGACAACCCCGTTTTCCCTGGTGGTCACTGTTTTTTGTTCTTTGTCAATTTCTAACACACTATCGATGATCAGGTTGATATTCGCATTAATCAGCCCGGCATCCGGAATAATATTTTTCTTCAAATCGCGCAGAGTCCCATAGATGTACGGTATACCACACGGAACCATAACTGTTTTGGTCTCGCGGATCAAGGTAATATGGATACTTTCTCCATAGGCTTTTCGCGCCATGGTAGCAGTCAGGATTCCACCCGCGCTGCCGCCAATCACCAGCAGGTCTGTTCTG
>CAYXBB010000021.1:0-30187 GCA_964463285.1 uncultured Syntrophomonadaceae bacterium
GGCCGTGTCTCAGTCCCAGTGTGGCCGTACATCCTCTCAGACCGGCTACCCATCGTCGCCTTGGTAGGCTGTTACCCCACCAACTAGCTAATGGGACGCGGGCTCATCCAAAAGCGCTAAACGCTTTGTCCAGCACTCAACCCAAAAAAACAAACTTCTATAGCCTCGCAACTACCCCCCGAAAACACAGGCTTTCTTGTTGCCAAACCATAACTGTTTCCTTAGGTTGAGTGCTGGAATTATCCGGTATTAGCAGCCCTTTCGAACTGTTATCCCGAACTCCTGGGCAGATAACCCACGCGTTACTCACCCGTTCGCCGCTATCCAGCACTCAACCCGAAGAAACAGATTGAAACAACAACAAGACTTCCGCCCGAAAGCAAAAATCAATAAGCCCCTCAACCATCCCCATTTCCCCCGGTTGAGTGCTGGACCGCTCGACTTGCATGTGTTAGGCACGCCGCCAGCGTTCGTCCTGAGCCAGGATCAAACTCTCCAGTTTACACCTAACAAAATTTGGACCCTAAATATTTCAGAGCCAATCTTAAAACCCTACCCTGTCCAGTTTTCAAAGAACACCCACGCTATAAGTTTCCCGCGCGGCAATTAATATATTAGCATGGGCCTAAATACTTGTCAAGGTGCTTCAAACCTGAATAAACGACAATACCACTGCTATTATTCCCTATACTTGGCCTAGACAACGGTTTCCCCGGTAACAGATTCTAAAGCAAAAGTATGAAACCCGCCTTTTATCCCTCATCATAAAAAAACTCGGTTGCAGCCGGGCAAAGGGATTCGCCTGTATTTAGATTTTGCCCGTTTCCTTTACGACAGGCATAAAGCCCTGCTTTAACAATTCAATGAGATACTGCCAACCAAACCTTTCAAGGAAATGCCTGCCGGGGATAAACCAGGTTTATTACCGTATCCGGAACCGGACCTAGGTAAATTGTATCTGTTATTGGAACCGTTGTTTCTACTATGGTAGGTGTTGCTGTAAATGGAATCAGAATTTGCACCTCAGCGTAGATTTTCAGGTAGATCTTGTGTCTGGTTTGATTAATCCCGGCATTTTCAAAACAGTCGATCAGTTCCGTGTTCACTTTACCGGCAGGGATAAGCCTTACAGGTATGGATGGGCCGTAAGTAGCCAATATGTAACTGTCCAGGACTTCGCCCAAAGGGATTTCAATTGACTCTCTTTGCATGGTACTCAGGGCATCCTTAACCGCGGCATAGGTTTCCGCCATCACCCGATTTATCTCCCCGCTGTTCAACCGGGCCATAACAATCTTCCCCTGATCATCCTGTTCTACATGTATTAAATCCCGGTAGTCAATTCCGCCGGCCACCTTATCCAGTACCGCCGAATTGATGGCATCGGTGGCCTCCCATCCTGCTTCCATCTCCGCAACCGTGAGCAGCGCCGGGCGTAGTTTCTTCTCTATATAGAAAAAGCCTTCCATTAATAAAAAAAGGATGGCTGTAATAATTACAAATGAGAATAGGCCTTTAGACCGCTTTTCGGAGCAGCGCTTGCGTAACACTGTACTTCCCCCCCATTATTCATATTACGTGCCGGGGGGCATTAGAAGCCGTACTATTTTAAGGTTATTTTAACAAAGCGTCTCTTACCAACCTGAAGTATATAACCGCCTGGTTGGATGAATTTATAGGAGGAATTCACCTGCTCGCCGTTAACTCGCACCGCTGCCTGCCGGATCATTCTCCGGGCTTCACTTTTGCTGGGCACAAGTCCGGCTGAAACCAGCAACGGAACTATATCCAAATCCTCCGACCAGGTTGTTTCATAGGTGGGCATCTCTTCGGGGATCTCACCTCTTTGGAAGATCCGTTTAAAATTTTCTTCCGCCTTTCCGGCGGCCTCCAGACCATGGTAACGGGCAACAATGTTACGGGCCAGGCACATTTTCGCATCGCGAGGATGAAGTTTTCCCCGGCTTATATCCCTGGAAACCTGTTCTACCTGCCTGCAAATAAACGTAGAGGCCAGGCGATAGTACTCGGGCATCAGCTCATCGGATATAGACATGACCTTACCATACATCTCTGCCGGATCTTCGTTAACCCCGATGTAATTACCCAGGCTTTTGCTCATCTTCTGAAATCCATCGATCCCGGTTAAAATTGGCATGGTTAAAGTTACCTGGGGTTCCTGGCCGTATTCCCGCTGTAGGTGGCGGCCCATTAGCAGGTTAAATTTTTGCTCGGTAGCTCCAAATTCAATATCCGCATTTATGGCCACTGAATCATAACCCTGAAATAAGGGATAAAGAAATTCATGGATACCCACCGGCTGGTTTTCGCGGTAGCGAACGGCAAAATCTTCCCTTTCCAGCATTCGGGCTACGGTGTAGGTAGAGGCCAAACGAATTATCTCAATTGGGCTTAATTTCCCCAGCCAGCAGCTGTTAAATTTAATTTCAGTTCGTTTTGGATCAAGCACCTTGAACAGTTGCTTCTGGTAAGTGCGGGCATTGGCCAGCACTTCTTCTTCAGTAAGCTGTTTCCTGGTTTCCGAACGGCCGGTGGGATCTCCAATTCTGCCGGTAAAATCACCTAAAATAATAATCGCCTGATGCCCCAGATCTTGAAAAGTCCTGATTTTATTAAGAACTACTGCGTGTCCCAGATGCAAATCAGGAGCAGAGGGATCCAGGCCCAACTTGCAACATAAGGGTATTTGCCGGTCAGCACTGCGCATTAGCTTTCCCATCAGTTCATCTTCCGAAATAATTTCTGCAATGTTCTCCTTGATAGCTGCCAGCTGTTCTTCCGGCGGCAAAAATTTCATACCCTTACCTCCTGATCAGATCAGTCTTTTTCATATATTGATGTTTTATCTAGGCAATGCAGGCAAACAGAGTATTATTTTCGTACTTGCGGGCGGAGATGGAACTCCGCCCCTACTTTCCCCCGGAGGAGACCGTTTAAATATAGGTCTCGGTCGCGAGTAAAAAAAGATCGTCCTTGCCTGCACCAAATTGGGATCTATTCTATCCCGGCCAGTAGTTTTTCTACCTCCAGGGTCATGCCATCCCGGGCCGCGATAACTTTATGCTCGGTTTCTTCCTGAAGTCGCCCGGCAACCAGGTGGGGCTTATGTTTAAGCAGGGTCATTCCAAAATGAGTAATAACAGTAACCTTTGGTTTAATACCTTCTATCAATCGGCGAGCACCGATCAGATCCAGGTGCTGAATTCTGGCCGCGGGAGGGGGATCAAACAGCATCAAATTCAGTACCATAAGATCGATCCCCCGGTAGCTTTCCAGCAGCTCGGGGAAAAAAGCAGTGTCCACGATAAATCCGATCTTACCATAGGGGAGTTTAAACAGTAGGCCGTAAGTTTCTACCGGATGTAGGTGGCGAACGGGAGTGCAAAATTCGATGTTTCCTAAGAAATAACCATCACCCTCCCGGAGAATTTCCAGCCGTTCCACTGAATCTCTTAGAAAACTAAATACCACCGGTTCCTGCTCACAAACAGCATCGGCGGGAGCAAACAAAACACCTCTCCGGCTAAAGGTGCCCCGGGTCATGGCTTCAACTACCACATTGGCCTCCGTGGTATGATCCAGGTGCCGGTGGGTAAGAATAACCGCATCCAACTGTTCGGGATTTAATTTTGGTTTGGCGGCATGACAGCGATAAACAGTGCCCGGGCCGGGATCTATAATAAAATTTTGGCCCTGCAGACAGCACCAGATCCCCCCCGAAGCCCGGAGTTGCTTGTAAACCACAAACCGGGCCCCGGCCGTACCTAGAAATTTAATCCAATCCGGCAAAGAACAAAACCCCTTATATGTCTTGTATAAACCGTAATTCCAAAACAGGTATTTGGTAATGGAAAATCTGCATCTAATTGTAACATATTCCGAAAAACAAGTAACGCCATTTTCATCGAAGTGTGCTAAAAACAAAAATGTCTTTTGCTAATTAAAATCTGTCGAACAGATCAGGTAGCTGAGCAATAAAAAAGTAGCCCATTCTCAAAAATGAGCCACTTCGTTTTTGTAGAGATAAAAAGCGCCGTGAAAGCTCGAGCAAATTTGTAAGCCGAGTTCTGTATCCGTCCAGCACTCAATTCAAGAAAACAGGGGTGTAAAACCATAATTCATAGCGTTTGGAAACGAAAGCTTACATTTGTGCTAAATTTTTGCTGTTTCCCTAAATTGAGTGCTGGGCTGGATAGCAGCCATCTATCTGCGATGCCAGTTGCCTGGCACCTGTAGCGACCTTACCCGAGGGGTCGGCGGGCAACTTCATCCCCCGTCTATTTGGTCTTTCTTCAGGTGGGGTTTACCTAGCCGGCCGGTCTCCCGGCCGCTGGTGCGCTCTTACCGCACCGTTGCACCCTTACCCAGCACTCAGCGACGAAAAAGTGTTTGATACAACTTGCCGTCTTTATACCCGGTTAAGCCGGGCGAATTCAAACAAACAGCAACTTTCCCCTCGCTGAGTGCTGGACGGTTTGTTTCTGTGGCACTATCCTTGGGGTCGCCCCCACTGGGCGTTACCCAGCACCCTGCCCTACGAAGCTCGGACTTTCCTCGAAAATAAATTTCCGCGGCTGCCCCACTTACTCAAGCTGCAAACAGCGCAACTCCACTATAGCACGTGATCATTTCCTTGTCAAAAACCCCGGCGGCCCGCGGATCAGCTCACTCAAAAGGGTGTAAGATTTACCCCGCCGTTTCTAATTGCTCCAGAAAATCAAGCACCTCCTGTAAACTGCTCACCGGCACCAGGGTAATCCGCCGGGCAGCCTTCTTCGCCTCCTGGTAGTTTTCAAGGGGTACTAAAAAATATTCGGCCCCTTCTTTTTTTGCAGCTATTACTTTTTGTCTTACCCCGCCAATCTGACCTACCTTCCCATTCAATTCAATGGTCCCGGTCCCGGCAATCAGATGTCCTTTCGTCAGATCACCCGGCGTAAGCTGGTTTAAAATTTCCAGCACAAACATCATCCCTGCCGAGGGGCCGGAAATCTCACCGGTTTTCATTTCAATTTTTATCGGAATCACCGGTTCCCAGCCTAAAGAACTAATATAAACACCCAGGGCTGGAACAGCCGAGTTGTCGGGGCTGGGATAGGTGATGGATGTTAACTCCATCTCCTGTTTGTTCCGCTGAATTTTTAAAGTAACCCTATCGCCCACGGCGCGGTTTTGCACTTTGGTGATTACCTGTTCGGTCAGCGATACCTCTTCTCCGTCCACCGCCAGTATTATATCTCCTTCTTTAAAAATACCTTGAGCAGGGCTGCCCTCCAAAAATCCTTTGATAATTACCCCCTGGCTTTCGATCTCTATCTGATAACCGGAACGGGTGAGAGCTATTACCTGGGCCATCAACTGGCTTTCTCGCATCAATTGTTTCATTAGCTCCTGATACTCTCTCTGATCCATACCAGGGGGTAGGGCATCGGTTATCCGCTGCAGTTCGATATCGGGGTTTAGATAACCGTAAGCCAATGATAATAAGTTGGCCTGCTGCTGGGAAATAGTCACCAGATAAAATTTTCCCCGGTCGTTTGGATCGGCGTTTTCCACTTCAATTAACGGCCGCAGCTCTTCCGCCGTGCCGGGTTTGATTAAATAGTAATCGGTACGGATAAACAACCCGGCAGCAAAAATAAATATAATAGCTGCTGCTTGTAATAACTTATTTAATCTACGCATGGATAGCCCCTTCTTTTTTAGATTAGTGATTTATCAATGACCTGATCAGCGGCAGGGCCCGAAAAGCCGCATGCTCTCCTTTAGCAATCGCTTCCGTTGCGCGCTGAAATTGAAACGGGGCGATCTCTTTTAAATCGGGAGTTATTAACACATCCGCCTCCAGCCGCCGGGACCCGGCAATCTCCCTGGCCATTATATCTATGGTTTTAAATATTACGTCAAACATATTTTTGATTTTATATTCTTCCTCATAAACCCCTACATCAACCGCAATTACAACCTCCGCTCCCATTTCTTTTACCGCCCGAGCCGGAACCCTTTCCAACACCCCCCCGTCCACCAAAAGCCTCCCTCTGATTTTTACCGGATTGTAAATTCCGGGAATGGCACAGGATGCGCGCACCGCTCTGGCAATGGAGCCGGTGCGAATAACTGTTCTCTTTCCACCGGTAAGTTCAGTGGCTACAATGCCCAGGGGGAGGGGCAGTTCTTCAATACAGCGTTTTTTGGTTAGCAGGTAAACCAACTGCTCAAGTCTTTTGCCGGCCATTAGCCCCATCCGGGGAATCGTAAAATCCATCCACATTCGACGGGATATCCGTTTAGCCAATTTTTCTATCAAATTCAGGCTCAGATCGCAGGCGTAGAGCGAGGCAATCAGACTTCCCATGCTGGTTCCGGCAAGGTAGTCAATACTTACCCCGGACTGCAGAAGAACTTTCAGCACCCCGATATGAGCCAGTCCTCTGGCTACCCCTCCTCCTAAGGCCAGGCCCACCTTCAAATTTTTCCTCATAGCCGGCTCCTTTCCAGCCTGCTTTTGCAATAACTTCTGCTTAAAACTAACTTTTGCTATAATAATATTATTAGCAGGTAAAAGAATTATTATGGAAGGAGAGATTGAGATTAAAATAGCTGTAATCCAAATTAATGCCTCTTCAGATAAAGAGGGGAACATCACCAAGGCCCTGTCACTAATAGAGCAGGCCGTTTATGAAAAACCCTATCTGGTAGCCCTACCGGAGTATTTTAGCTATATGGGCCCTGAAAATACCAGGTACGATCAATCTGAGCCCATTCCCGGCCCCACTACCGGCCGGCTGGCCCGGGTAGCTAAAAAACATCAGATATACCTGCTGGGGGGATCTATCCTGGAACGCTCTTCCCACCGGGGGCACTGTTACAATACCAGTGTGCTGTTTAGCCCGGAGGGCAAAATTATCGCAGCTTATCGCAAAATATACCTGTTTGATATTATTACCCCGGGGGGGGTGCTTTCTCGTGAATCAGAAACCATCATTCCCGGAAACAAAAAAGTGGTAGTTGATACTCCACAGGGAAAATGGGGTTTAACTACCTGCTTTGATCTGCGGTTTCCCATGCTATACCGGGAGCTAACCCTAAAAGGCGCCTGGCTTATTTTCGTCCCTTCTGCTTTCTCCTTGCACACCGGCAAGGATCATTGGGAGGTGCTGCTGCGGGCCCGGGCTATTGAAAACCGGGTATATATAGTTGCCCCCGGTCAGATCGGTCACCATCCCCCCAACTTTAGGACTTACGGCAACAGCATGATCGTCGACCCCTGGGGGACAGTACTGGCCCGGGCCGCGGAAGAAGAAGGGGTTATCTGGGCAACCTTAAGCCCTAAATATTTGGATCGCATCCGGTCTAAAATGCCCGGCCCTGAATTTGGGGCAACCGATCAGCCAGATCCACCGCCTGCCGGTTAAATAAATCCCGTCCCAAAAGCCCTCGGTAGAACTGATTAACCCAGAATCTGCCTGGCCGCAGCCACTGCCTGCTCTACTTCGGCCCGGGAAACATCTTTGTGGGTAACAAACCGTACCTGACGGGAATTTATTTTTAGTATAAGCACACCCCGTTTACCCATCTTTTCTGCAAATTCGGCGGGCAGTATTTTCTTTAAAGTTATGATTACCATATTGGTCTCCACCGTAGAAGGATCCAGCTCCACCCCGGGAATTTCAGCCAGTTGCTCTGCCAAAAATTTGGCCAGGGCATGATCTTCTACCAAACGTTCTACCATGGTATCCAGGGCAATCAGCCCGGCGGCGGCAATGATCCCCGCTTGGCGCATCCCTCCCCCCAATCGTTTCCGCCAACGACGAGCATCACGGATCCACTTGCGAGGGCCGGCGATAACCGATCCAATGGGGGCCGCCAGGCCCTTGGACAGGCAAATCATGACCGTGGTGGATGCCCGGGCATATTCTTTAACCGCTGTGCCGCTGGCTACGGCGGCATTAAAAAGGCGCGCCCCATCCAGATGGAGTGGAATACCCTGTTCCCGGCCCAGCCGGTATATTTCCCTCATTCTTTCCAGTGAGATTACCGCCCCACCGGCAAAATTGTGAGTGTTTTCCAGGCAGATCAAAGCAGTAGAGGGGTGATGATCCTCCTCCTCCCGGATTGCCGCCATAACCTTTTTTGCAGTGAGAGCCCCCCGTTCTCCCGACACCGGGTAAAGCTGTACTCCCGCCAGGGCAGCGGCGGCTCCAGCCTCGTTTAAAAAGATATGTGAATCCTGTTCCACAATCGCCTCGCTGCCCGGGCGACAGTGAGTAAGAATAGAAACCTGATTTCCTTGGGTACCACTGGTTACCAACAAGGCCTCCTCTTTGTCCAGTAGATCGGCTACTTTTTCTTGGAGAATATTAACGGTAGGATCCTCACCGAATACGTCATCTCCTACCTCCGCCCGGGACATGGCCAACCGCATCTCCGGAGTGGGCTTGGTTACCGTATCGCTGCGTAGATCTATCATCTACTACCAGCTCCTCACCATAAAGATAGTGTTTCAATCTAACTTTTATTGCCTTTATCCAGAAATCCTCTACATTATCACCGTAATAGCAAAAAAACCGAACTATGATCAGTCCTACAAAAAAATCGGATTAAATGGATGGACTATATGGCATTTTCCTCCCCGGTATATTTATTTTTTAAAGGGCACTTTACAAATCGAGAAGCCAAAATGTAGCGCCTACTACAGTGGCCAATACAATTAAAACAATCACTATAATACCTAAAAATAAAATTAAATAGGTCAGCACGCTGGCTCCGGTAGTAATCCTCCGGCTTTCCCGAAGTGCAATTACATATAGTACCAACACCCATATTCCTGCGGCCAGAGATATCAATGTGCCCAAAACAATCCCCGCGGTTCCCCCATAGCCCTTTATAACTTCCGCCACCGGAATCAATATTCCCGGAAATTGTGCAAATCCCAAGGCCGAAAACAAACCCCAGTAATCCCCGGAACCCTTAAATATACGTGAGAGTAAATGCAGAAGGCCGGACAAAACAAATAGGCCGACTGCGGAAAATAGTATCTGAATTACCATGAAAGAAGTTGAGGAAATTTCAAAAATATCATAAACCGATTTATCGGTGGAGATCATACTCAGAAGGGAACAGATCAAAAATATCGCCAGTGCCCAACCGACAGGCTTTTCCCGTGAAATTAAGTTTAAGGTAGTCGCCGGTTTCCTGATCACCCCATCCAGCAGTTCCAGAATACTCAACTTTTCTCTCCTCCTCCATTAAAAGATTTACAGTTATTGGTTATCCGGTCGCTATTCAAGGATCAACTGGGGCCCCCGGTTAAATTGTTGTTGCAGGTAATTTAAGATCCGGATTTCAGAAGGTGTGTTTACCTTATCCGTCAGGGCAGCAAATTTCAAGCCAAATTCCGAAACCTGTTCCCAAAATGAGGGGCCTGGAAGCTCGTATTTTTCCGGGCTTTCAAGGCCGGCCATATCCCCGGCCCACTTCACCGCTTCCTCAATACCGCCCAGCCGATCTACCAGCCCCAACTCCAGGGCCTGGGTACCGGTATAGACCTGTCCGGTAGCAAGTTCCCGCACCTTTTCTTTATCCAGTTTCCTGTCCGCCGCCACATCGGAAATAAACTGTTCATAAATATCATCGGAAATCGCCTGCATTAGCTCCCGTTCCTCGGGAGTAAGTTCGCGCGAAAGCATATCCTTGTGCCGCCCGCTTTTGATAACCTCCGTTTTTATACCCAGTTTTTCATAAAGTCCTTCAAGATCCATAACCTGGGAAATGACTCCGATGGATCCGGTTAAGGTCCCGGGCTGAGCCACAATTCCCTCCGCCGGCGCAGAGATGTAGTATCCCCCCGAAGCGGCCATGTCTCCCATAGAAACTATCAGGGGTTTGGGAAATGTTTTTACATAACTCGCTATCTGCTGGGAGGCGGCCACCGATCCACCGCCGCTGTCTATCCTGAGCACCGCCGCTTTTATAGAGTTATCCTCGGCTGCTCTTTTTAGCTGCCGCTCTACTAAACGTGGCGTGATACCCTGACTAAGGCCAAAACCTCCGGCACTTTCAGCAATTGTTCCCTGAAGATAAATTACCACCACCCGCTGCCGGTTCCCCGCCTGGGATGAAAACTTGCCGGGTTTACTCGCAAGCACAATTGCCGACACCAGCGCCAATACTACAATCACCACTACCAACCATTTATGACCTTTCATCACATCCATCCTTTCCCTGTCCCTGGAATACACTTTTTAAAATAATCCGGTATCAGTCTTAATTTTAACCGCTAACCAACTTTTTTTTCTCTGGGTGACGGATTTAACTGTAATACTAAAACATATTGCGGTGAGCCAATATTATAACGGAGAAAGCATCTTCTATAAATATCGATCCGACAAAGACCCTCCGATATTTCACGGCAAATGGTGGCCGCAAAGCTCCCACACATTTTCCTATCACCTCTGTATCTTGTTTGCCCGTAGGCCTTATATTAAATTCTTCACGGTTGGAGATTTCCATTTTTTTTGTTGAATAATTTTACAGGGAAAAATCCAGGGATCGGAAATGTTTATACAAATTTGGTCTACCAATTAAGACAAACCATTATAATACAATATCAGGCCGTTTGAAACGGCTACAAAAAAACTTACCAAGTCTTCCAGGGAGGGGCTTAACGTATGCTTTCTGGAGAGCTGTTATGGGGGTGGTAGCATCGCTGTTTCTGTTTATAAAATTCAAACAGGTTTTCATGAGAAAAAGGTCAAACCTTATCAGCTATTTTCTGGCTTTACTAACCGTGTTTTTAACCCTGTCCATGATTGTTTTCCCCAAAGATGCCTTTGAAGCGGCGGTATCGGGCCTGGAGGTCTGGTGGAATGTTGTGTTTCCCGCCTTGTTGCCCTTCTTCGTTATCTCCCAGATATTGATCGGGCTGGGGGTGGTTCACATGATGGGAGTATTTCTGGAACCGGTAATGCGACCGCTGTTCAATGTTCCCGGAACCGGCTCATTTGTAATGGCTATGGGACTGGCCTCCGGTTTCCCTATCGGAGCAATCTTAACCGCAGAGCTGCGCTCTCGCAATCTTTGTAACCGGGTAGAAGCAGAACGGCTGGTTAGCTTTACCAATACCGCTGATCCGTTGTTTATGTTCGGAGCGGTAGCGGTAGGGATGTTGCACTACCCTCAGGCGGGTGCCATCATTTCCGCCGCCCATTACTTATCCAGCATCACTCTTGGTTTTATAATGCGGTTTTACCGGTGGCGGGAAACGATTTCACCGCAGGTATCCGCCAATCGGGGAAGGCTGGTCAGGCGAGCCTTTGCAGCTTTGTTGGGGGCACGAGAAAAGGACGGCCGCCCCTTGGGAAAGCTAATGGGAGACGCCATCCGGGGATCAATAAACACCCTGCTGCTAATTGGGGGATTTATAATTTTGTTTTCTGTAATTATCCGCATCCTGGGGGTAATAGGGATCACCAACGGTGTAAGTCGCTACCTGGCAATAGCAGTGAAATCTATGGGATTAAGCCCGGAGTTGGCTCCGGCTTTGTTTAGCGGATTTTTTGAAATAGACTTGGGTTGTCAATATGCAGGCCAGCTAACTCAAATTCCTATAATCGAAAAAATTATCGTCTGTGGAGTGATCATTGCCTGGAGCGGCCTTTCTGTGCATGCCCAGGTTGCCAGCATTAACGCCGGTACAGATATCAGGATCTTTCCTTTTATCATCGCCAGGATCATTCATGCTATTTTATCTGGAGTGTGTACAGTTTTGCTTCTCGGCCCGGCAGGGCGGTGGGTTGGTAATTTAACCGTGCCCGCAGCTTTTTATGCAGTCCCCCGGGGCGAGGCTTTTTACTGGTGGAATAGAACCGGGTTCATGTTAAAACAACTGGCCATATTTTTTGTCGCCCTGCTAGGCCTGGCAGTTCTATTTTATTTGGTCGGAAAGATTAGATTGGCCTTGTCCTACCGGAAACGTTACTAAACCATTTTTGACATAATCATATCATAAACCTGGGGAGGGACCAGGCTGCTTATATCGCCCCCCAAACTGGCAATCTCCTTAATAATACTTGAACTAAGAAAGGAACATTTATCCTTGGTCATCATAAATAGCGTTTCAATTTCGGGGTTAAGTTTCCGATTTATCAAGGCCATCTGAAATTCAAATTCAAAATCCGAAATCGCCCTCAGTCCCTTAATAACTATGGAAATTTGTTTGGATGAAGCATAGTCGATCAATAAGCCGTGGTAATATTCCACATCTACATTGTCAAACTCACCGGTAATACGTGTTAACATTTCTATCCTTTCATTAATAGTAAACAATGGTTGTTTGCGCGGGTTTTCTAGAATGGCAACCGTGATGTGATCTAAAATTTTGCTGGCCCGGTTTATGATATCCAAATGGCCATTGGTTACAGGGTCAAAACTACCGGGATAAATTGCTTTAATCAATACTACCACTCCTCACTAGCTGCTTTTATGCAACAGAATAATGCCCGAATCACCATATTGTTTCTGCACTAACTGTCTATAACCTTCTGCTACAGGCATATATTTTGCGGAATGTTCTACTATTACAATTCCCCGGTTTGCCAAAATGTTGGTGGCTGCAATAGCATCAAGTACCGGAGAAATTAGTTTGCTATAATAAGGGGGATCAAGAAAGATTAAATCCGCTTTAAAAGCCTGATCCGCTACCTCATAAATTTTTTGACGGGCATCGGATTTCGACACACGGGCCTGTTGCATGAACCCGGTTTTTTTTAAATTCTCAATGATTGTGCTGCAGCAGTGGTGGTTATTATCAATAAACAAGCATTTTTGGGCTCCTCGACTCAGCGCCTCGATCCCTAAAGAGCCACTGCCGGCAAACAGATCAATCACCCGGGCCTGAACCACCCGGTGTCCTAATATATCAAACATAGATTTTTTGACCCGGCTTGGAGTGGGCTTTGCTGCACCATGTTTAGGCGCCGATAATATGAAACCCCGGACGGAACCGGCAATTACTCTCAATTGCTCAACTCTCTTCCTATCCTGTGGTCATTAAATTGATGTCATAAAATCTTAACAAATTAACGACCGTTAATGCAAACTATTTTACACAACCTAGTATATTAACAGTTCTTCTGCCCATAATAGGATTGAAGCAACATTATTCCCCATAAGCTCTTCCTCCGGTTTCTCCTCTCCCAATCACCGTTTAAAAAACGGTGATGTAAGCCACAGGAATAAAACCTGTGGCTTCTTTTTAAAAATTTACGGCGGGCCCTAGAGCCCGCCGGATGTACTACCGATAAATTAGAACATACTTACGGATGTACCGTGGGAGCAGGAGGAACTGTCTTACCGGCCATAGCGGCTTGAGCCTGTTGGACCAATCTCCTGGTGATGGTTCCCCCGACAGAGCCGTTTTGGCGGGAGGTCAGCTCGCCTTTGTCACCATTATAGTCGAGCCCCAGCTCGTTAGCAATCTCGAACTTCATATTCTCGATAGCCTGTTCTGCTTCCCGTACCATAATCCTTTTTCCTCTACCTGTACCCGGCATTAGCTTTTCACCTCCTTCATTAAATGATGTCTTTAGTATGGCTGCGATTATCAGGGATATACTTAGTAATATTTTCATTAACAAAACTATTAGTTTGTTCCATTTAACACAAAAAATCCCCACCGATTGGCAGGGATATCCTATTGATTTTTTCAAATTTTATTAAAAAGCAGGGCTTATAATTACCCCCAGTACCCCCGGGCCGGCATGGGTGCCTATCACCGCCCCGACAGAGGAAATGAATACATCCTCAACATCGAGCTCGGATAGGATGATATTCTTAATTTTTAGGGCTCCTTCCTCATCGGCGGCATTCACCAGGGCCATTTTTAGGGGTTTCTGATGTTTAAAATTTTCATATGTCAGCTCCAACATTCTTTTTAAAGCCCGGGATTGGCCGCGGATCTGCTCCAGGGGAGCTATTATACCCTGATCGAAGGTTAGAATGGGCTTAATGTTCAGCATTGATCCAAACAACGCCTTGGCTTTTCCGATCCGGCCGCTTTTATACATATATTTTAGGGTGTCTACTAAAAAATAGATCCGGGTATTCCGGCGGTAATGTTCGATAATCTTTTCTATTTCTTCCCGTCCCGCTCCCCGATTGGCGGCCCGGGCCGCCTCGATGACCATTATTCCCGTTCCCATGGAAGCAAGCCCGGAATCGTATATGTGGATTTTTAAATCGGGGAACGTTTGTTTCGCCGCATTGGCAGAGTGGATGGTGCCGCTTAAATGCCGGGAAATATGGATGGAGATTATTTCGTCCGCCGGGCTGGAAATTTTTTGATAAACCCTCTTAAAATCATCGGGAGAAGGCTGGGAGGTACGGGGATGATGCTCCGAAGTCACTAGTTTTTCATAAAACCCGGCAGGAGTAATTTCAACCCAATCCAGGTAACAATCATCTCCGAAAAATACTCGCAACGGCACCGAGGATATATTTTCTTTAACCATGATTTCCTCCGGTATATCCGAAGTGCTGTCGGTTACAATCTTAATCATTATTTACCTCCTCATAGGTTATTCAATTCCAATAAAATAAGGGTACAGGGGCTGTCCCCCATAATATAGCTCCACCTGTAAATGGGGATAACGCTCCGCCAGGATCTTTTTAACCCCTTCGGCCTCTTCGAGCAGTACACCCTGGCCGTAATAGATGGAGATAATCTCATTTTTAGGGCCGACCAGTCTTGAAGTTAGTTCCAGCAGCACTTGCTGCTTGTCCGAACCTACCACCGGCCGGTGTCCTTCAGTCATACCCAGCCAATCTCCGGTAATAATATTTTGGCCGTTTATGCTGGCATCCCGAACCGCCTCCGTGACCTGGCCGCTTTTTATCCAGGAGAGCACCTTATTAGCTTGGCCAATTATTTTTTCCAACGATTTTTCCTGAAGGTTGATCTGGGCCAACACACTTAAGCCTTCGGGAATCGATTTTGTCGGGATTACCCTTATTTCACGATCCGGCATCAAGGTCGCCGTTTGCCGGGCAGCTAGTAAGATATTCTTGTTGTTGGGCAAAATAATGATCTTGCGGTAGGGTGTTTTTTCAATTGCCTGCAGAAAATCGTTGGCGCTGGTGTTCATTGATTGTCCCCCGGGTACCACCGCCGTGGCCCCGATGCTGCTGAATATTTCATCCAGGCCTTCTCCGCTGGACACAGCCAATATTGCTACCCGGTGGGGATCGGGCGGTGCTAAAGTGCTGCTTTTATGCAGGTCTTCCGTATTTACCAGGTGCCGGTGCTGATCTCTCATATTATCTATTTTCAAATCATGAAGTGAGCCCACGCCCAAACAAGCGGTTAACACCGATCCCGGTTGTTCCGTATGTATATGGACCCTTACCAGATTCCCCCCCCCCACTACCAGCAAAGAATCGCCCAGAACCTCCAGTTGACGTTTCAACATGTCCGGAGAGAGATCCGTTCCTTTAATTACCAGTTCGGTGCAGTAACCCCGGTTTATTTCCTGTGACAGATTGAAAACCGGAAAATGTTCAGGCGAGGAAGTCACGCCTTGAACCACGGTATTTTCAAGAATTTCGTCTCCTAAGTTGTTCCATATTTGTTCCAGATAACTGTAAAAACCGCTGTATAAAGAGAGCAAACCCATTCCCCCGGCGTCAACCACCCCCGCCTCCCTCAGGACCGGTAACAAGCGGGGAGTGTCTTCCAGAGCAATGCGAGCCGTTGTACAAATGTTGTCAAAAAAATCAAGATAGCTGCACCTGCTATTTGCTGCCTCCGTAGCTGCCCGGGAGGCCTCCCGGGCTACTGTAAGAATGGTCCCTTCCACCGGATGCATTACTGCCTGGTAAGCGGTGGTCACTCCCGATACCAGGCCTCTGGCAAAATCAGCGGGATCCAAAGACTCTCTCCCTTCTATCCCCAGGGCAAATCCCCGGAATAACTGAGATAGGATTACTCCGGAATTTCCCCTGGCTCCCTTTAAGGTGCTTTCTTCTATAACCTTTATTACAGCGCTTACCAAAACCTGTTCCTGGGGAAGCTTATTTAGCGCTTCCAGGGCCGCCAACAGCGTAAGTTTCATATTGGTTCCCGTATCTCCATCAGGTACCGGGAATACATTTAGATTATTGATACTTTCCTCCTGCTCAAATAAATTTCTGGATCCCTGGATAAATAAATTTTTAAGCTGTTTCCCCTGCAAAGCCGCAATCAACTGGCCCTCACCCCCGTCTACCTTTCTACGGCATGAACTCCTTGAATGTGTACATTTACCAACAGGACGGATATACCGGTAACCTTTTCCATTGAGTACTTTACCTTCTCTATTACATTGGCCGCCACTTCGGGAATGCGGGTCCCATAGCTGACTATTACATATAAATCAACTACCAACCTGTTATCCTTAAACTGTAGTCTTACACCCCGGGAAAGGTTTTCCCTCTTTAAAAGCTCCGCCCAGCCATCCCGTAACCGGATGGCCGACATCCCCACCAAACCATAACATTCCACCGTTGCCTGGCCGGCCAGGTTGGACAACATCTCTTCAGATAACACGATCTTGCCCAATGCTGTTTCTATTACGTTACCGTGGTTAGGATAAAAATCTGGCAACTGTTCCACCACCTTCAGCCTGTAAGCTTAATCGCAACCCATGCGCACAAACATGTTGACATATTCTATCATCTTTATCACCGGGCTATCAACTACCAAAATTCCAAACGTGACCCGGGGACAGAGTTATCGTCACCCCGGTTCTTCCCTCCTACCTTGAGCCAGCCCCTTATTATCCCAACCTGGACCGCACTTTCCCCTGTCAACGCTTCACGTGCTGATTCGCGCCCGCCCGCGCATGAATCGAGACCGTAAATGGTGTAGCTATTCTTTTTACGTAGGACTTTTTCATCCCCGTTTTCATGCCGGTTTATCTCGGCACTTTCGAGCCGTTCCTCCGTGTTTTCCTGCTTGTTTAAATATTAAAGCTGTGTTAATATAATAATCGCGCCCGGCGTCGGGAGATATCAGGTAGTTAGGAGGCAGCCTATCATGGCCAAGGTTTGCGTTATATGTGGTAAAAGTAAGGTATCCGGTTTTCGGGTAAGTCACTCTCACCGGAAAACTAAGCGGGTATGGAATCCGAATATCCATAAGGTTAAAATCCTGTTTAAAGGAACTCCCCGAAGGCTAAATGTTTGCAGCCGTTGTTTGAAATCAGGCAAGGTTGAACGGGCTCTGTAAGATCAGCACTGGAGCTGTTCTTACAGGGCAACTCCAATCTTGATTAAGGGCTTCATATTCCTCTGCAGGCACGTTAAAAAAACACTACCCCCGTGCACTATCACCTGCCATCCGATTTTCATCGGCAGTTTATGGAATTTCCTCAGTAAACAATACGGGATAGGTAGCAAGTGGTATTCAATAAAAATTACCCGGTTGTAACCGGGCAAATAATTATTAATACGTGATAGGCTTAATATTTTACAAACAGTCCAAAAATACCCTTAACAAGCCCTCTAAATAGTCGTGGCACCTTAATAGCGTAAAACCTCATATTGAATCCCCCTTTTAAAAAAATTGCCGATTATTTTCTAACTATTAATACCGTTCATATATGTAAAGCTGCCACCCAATCCATATAAACAGCACTCCCAGCGCCAGGGGCCACAAGAACAGGGGCAGTACCTTTACTACCAGCAGCATCCCCCCTGCCGCCATTATAATCCCGCCACTTTTCCGCAAGAACAGGCTCAGCCTCCGGGCACCCATTTATTCTCCTCCGAGCATAGCAGCAATTTGTGTTATTGCTCTGTTATTATATGCGGCCATGGAATTTATGTTAATAAATGATAGTCTGAACGGGATTCGAGGTGGAGAGCCGCTCCTATAATTCTAGTGATTTCATTGCTTATTGCTACCTACCGGGTTCTGTGCTAATATTAGACTACCTGCCGAAGTGGCGGAACAGGCAGACGCACACGACTCAAAATCGTGCGGGCTTCGCCCATGCGGGTTCGACTCCCGCCTTCGGCACCAGACACTCAAGCCCTAAAGGGAAGCCTTCAGGGCTTTTCTTTTTCCAGCTCCATGTTGTTACCCTCATCCTGTTCATCCTTATGCGTCGGGAACACCTCAAATGGCCTTGGCCGAGGATGCCTTTGAGCTGTAATCCAGGTGGGTGTAGATGTTCGACGTTGTGGATATGTATTCACCTACCATTGACGATAATAGTGTAGCAGGCCCCAAAATAACTTGCAAAGGTGCAAACGGTGTTTTACGCATTGGATTCCTGTACGACCGCCAGGTATTCAAATACATGAAACTTGGGGATTTTGTACGCTCTGCCGATCTTAAAATGCTTAATCTGATTTTGCTTCAAAAGGCGGTATCCTGTTTTTGCGCTGATACCGCCAAGCATCTCGCACATCTGCTCCACATTGACCACATCCGGGTACTCCCGGAAGATCAGCTTATATGCTTCATTGCTTTTCAGCAAAACATCACCCCTTCCTTACTAAAAAAATAGATGCAGATAACTTCATCTTTCATTAAAAGATCTTTTGCTTCGGAAAATTTGGCTCCTGCTTTACTCATTATCACACCTTCTTTCATAATCCGCTTTATAGCGTAGCGCCCGTTCAAGCTCTCTTACGGGAGTCTGTTCAGTTTTTTTGGTAAAACCGTGAAGCCGCACAAAGGTTTCCCGGCTGTAGGTAAAATAGAAAATTCTGCTGATGTTCGATGCAAATTTTACTCTCAATTCAAAAAGCCCTTTGTATTTTGCGCCCTTGATCGGTTTGACGTAAGGCTCTTTTAAATTGGAGTCGTGTTTTTTTAGCAGTTCTATCTCACTAAAGGCTTTTTCGGAGCAGCCCCGTGATGACCATTTAGAAGGGGCAAATATGCCCACTCCACACGAAAAAGAGCATCCGGGGGGATTTCGGGAGCACCCTGAAGTGCCTTGATCAGTGCAACTATGTGATGCGCGTCCACTAAATATGATGGTTCTGATGAAGACAAAGCAGCAAGTAAAGCCTTCACGCATAGGTCTACGTTGATTCTTTTTTTTGCGTGGTGCATTTTAGCCAAACACTTGATTGCGGCATGTGGTCTTCCGTACTCAATGAGCTTCTCAACAGCAATGGCTAAATCGCCTTTTGCCTGGTAGGGGTTTGCTGGGGTTTGTAACCAATAGTCGCCCTGTGAATTCTCCATCCATTCAGCTACACGACTCCATGCTACAAATACAACTTTACGATTTTTCAACTCGTCATTAGCGTAACCCTTTATGTAGGGAAAGCTCTTAAATATTTTTTAGCTTGACCATCATTTACGAACCCACCGACATCTATCTCACCAGCCACTTGTAATCCTGCCTGCAATCCACAATATAGTCAACATATACCATCTGATCTTTGACTTGATACAGAATCAAATACCATTTCTCAACAAACATCTTGTGATACTTGTTCAGCGGTATAAATTCAACAATGAGAAAAGGAAAACGCTCCGGCATGGTGGAAAGGAAGCGGGTGGCATCCAGCAATTCATTCTTTATTCTGCGTGCGGCGGTAGGACTTTTCTGAGCCAGAAATCGAACATGACCCGCCAGCATCTGACGGGCACGATCGGAAACAATCACTTTAATATTGAAGTATCTTTCCCATGTTCCACTTCATTAATAATGCTGTCAAGATGTTTGTCCAATTCCTCAGTCGTTACCCCGGCACGGCCAGCCAAACGGTTCTCCTCAACGGCCAGCAGTTCTTCGCGCAGTTTGAGCATTTTTTCCCGGCGGGTAAATGCCTCTATATCCATCACCACGAGATCGCCCTCGCCGTTTTTGGTAAGATAAACCGGCTCACCTGAGGACTTGCACAAAGCCGCAATTTCATTATAATTTTGTCTGATGCTTGCGGACGGTTTAATCTGCATGATACCAACTCCTCGTAGCAGTATTATAGATATATTATACTTCTTTCATGCTATGAAAGCAACCGGAATGTCATTATAGCCTTTCAGGTTTCCGCGGCTGTTTTATCCCCAATTCTATTTTCAAACAATCGTTTATATCCTTTCCTCTCTTAGGTGGTTCATCGAAAACTACGTAAGAGCGAGGAAGGTTTATTTGAATAGCCTTTGCCGCCAGCCGTCCCGCCGTGTCGTAAAGGGCCAGATCTTTTTCATAACCGGCGATGCGTTTCTCGGCGGCTTTGATTTGCTGCGGGTAGTGCTTCAGCAGACGGTCCTCCAAGGCGCTCCTGATCATCGGACAGCAGGGAGTTGGCCAGGCGCTGGTCGAGGGCCAGTTTGCGGCCGTCGTTGGTGATTTTCAGCATGTTGTCCTGGTGCGATTCAACCTGCTTATTACATACTCTCTCGGCGCTCTCTTACGAGAGTCTGTTCACTTTTTTTGGTAAAACTGAATTGATGCACCAAATAAATGCCCAATTTGAGTGGTTTCTATAATTAGTATTATAATAATTTTTTCCTCATCTGTTTTCTAAATGTTTTATAGCCAAGGCTTCTCCAAGTTTTTTCAGCAAGCATGTTCTTATCAAGAAAATTTAATTCTACATATTTCAATCCATTACTTCTAAAGTAGTTAATTGCAAGTCTTTCCATTTTCTTCATTATACCTTTTCCTCTGAACTCAGATAAAACGTACGCTCCAGATATATAACCGACTTTCTTAATACTTGATACAGGGAGAAAGCCGTTGATTATTTCACACGAAATAAATCCAACAATAATATCATTTTCTTTTGTAATGTAAATCCTTCTTGAAGGGTTATTGATAAATCCTTCTAAATGGTGCCTTATACTGTCTTCATCCAATTCATCAAAATCAAAATAATCATCTTTGGTTTCTTTTTGAATAAAATAAGCTAATAGGTTATGTAATTTCGCCACTTCCTGTATTTCTGTTATTAACATTTCCCTACATTCCATTCTGCTTGCTGCTCCTTTATGGCGAGATAAATTAAGCTCTTTTAACATTCGATCTAACAAATATTCAAACCTCGTACTTACAACATTCAAAAAAAGGGGGGCCTTTCCCCGCTCAGGGCACTTATCTAGGCCCCCTTTTCTTGCCATATACCTATGCAAACTTATATAGCGTTCTTTAAGAGCTCAGCGGTCTCCTCATCTGTCAATTTATAATGGTAAAATAGTTCATAGAACTCCTCTGTCTCTTGAGACAAATCATAATTAAAATACTCAGGATAAAGAATGTTGGCCAACCATTTTAAACCCAAAAATCTGTTTGAGGAAGGCGGGCGGTCAAACCAGCTAAACGGCCCATAGGGCACCTCATAAACTCTGTTGTTCTTTACAGCCGTAATGTTTCCCCAATCGGGATCGGAGATAATCCCTTCGCGGTAACCCCCTTGTTCTTTTGTGTTCTGACAGATAATCACTTCCGGATCCCAGTGTAATACCTGCTCTAATGAAACCTCCGCCATCCCAACTCTGGCACCGGGCAAATCAATTTCAGCTACGTTTATGGCCTGAAGCATATCCAGAGATTGAGTATGAAAAGAACCCGACGGATCGGTATTCAAGCCTTTGGGGCCCTCGGCATAATAAACCTTGACCTGTTCGTCGGTAGGGATTTGCTTTAAACCTAAAGTATTGTAACCGCTCTTCCCACCCAAAATGTTCCGCCCATGCAATTTTTAGAAAACACAAGTTTAACGACCATTAAAAAAATATGCTGCCTTGTGAAAGAGGCAGCAAATAACAACCCATCTTATCCACCTTCTTTCCAAAAAGGGAGGCCTAACCGTTTACAGTTAAACCCTATCGTCCATGGCCCATAACTGTTGTCCCAGGGATCCATGGATCGAAGATGTATAACATAATATTCAAATTACTGTTCCACATTTAAACTAACATAAATAAGCGCTTTGCGCAACCGAGTTCGCAGATTGATGGCCACCGTTTTTTATATTAGTCGAAGACACATTTTTTCCGAGGACAGACATAATTCCCTCTCAACTTAGAAATGTCGTGGCCTTCCAGTTCCAGCAACCGATCCCTTAAATGCCCTACCCCGCTTCTGCAGATCCCGATGCCCCTTTGGGGAAGCACCCGATGGGTTGGTAAAAAATAGGAAACCGGGTTTTTAGCTGCCGCGCTGCCCACAGCCTGCGCGGCACCCGGTTTCCCAAGGATACTGGCGATATCCTTATATGTAACCAGCTTGCCGCGCTCTATTCCGCTAACCGCTTTAAAAACACTTTGCTGAAAAGGAGTAAAACCCGTGAGGTCTAAACGCATATCGTGCCTACCGTTTTCAAAAAATTTAATAGTTTCATTGAGAATCAATTTTGAAAGAGGGTCCTCCCCGCTCTCGGCAAGCAACAAATTTATGGTTTGTGTGCCCTGATCGGGCATTAGGGATAAAAATTTTAAACCCTCATCGGTAAAAGTTACACTTATTGTATCCGTTTTTAGGAAATCAATAATTTCTTCGATCTCCATGATCTTGGTTTCCTTTGCCTGATTACCTGAAGCAGGTTATATTATTTGCTCCGCGAGGCTTAGTTTATGCCTCTCAGTAAAATCTAGTTCCACCTGGTATTCACCCATACCTGATTGTCTTCTCAACTTCAAATTTATTTTACGGTACATTTCTAATATTTGCGGTGCATCCCGGCCGACTGGTATCTTTCGGTGCTTTTGACATATCCGTGCTTACCGTAGAAACCATCCATTACCCGGCCTCGCCCTTATTCTTTTACCTTGATGGCGTCGGTGGGACATTCTTCCGCTGCCTCCCGGCAGCGATCTTCCAACTGAAGGGGGATTTCATCCACAGTAACCTCTGCACGCTCCTCACCGAGCTGAAATATTTCTGGGCAAAGATCGACACAAAGGCCGCAATAGATACAGTTCTCGTTAATATATGCCTCCATCGGGAGCCCTCCCATAAATTATTAGCAATTTAATATTGCCCCTAAAATATGGGAATATACCGGCCGAAAAAGTTTATTTCAATGAATAACCAAGCGACAATCCCAGGGGCCTAGCCATAAAATATTGTCCTCCCAAATATCCCAACCATTCGGGGTGTGCACCGATCCCCCCGCGTTCATTTAACAGCTGCTCGGAAACATAGACCTGTTCAATCTGGCCGATGAACATTTCATGGCTGCCCAGTAAAATAGCCTGTTTTACCCGGCACTCCAAACTCAGCGGGCACTCTTTAATCAGGGGAGCCCCTTCGAGGGTTCCCTGCACCGCCGTTAAATTAAACTGTTTAAACTTATCCACCTTTTTCCCGCTGACTGTTCCGCACCTGTCGGCTACCAGCACTTGATCGGCGGTGGGGATATTGATTACAAACTCTCCGGTCTCCTTGATAAGCCGGTGGGAATAGCGCGATGGTCTAATGGAGATCGAGGCCATGGGAGGACTGGAACAGACCACCCCCACCCAGGCCAGGGTAATAATATTTTTATCGCCCCCGGCGCGGCCGCAAGAAATAAGCGCGGAAGGCACCGGCCCCAATAAAGTTGTCGGTGAAGCAAGTCTTTGTTTGGACATTCTATGTGCCCCCTTATATGGATTGTACCTGCCATGTTATATTACTTTGAAAGGTTATGCCGTCTCAAAAGTTTTTGCCTTAGTATTGGTGAAAGGGTTACTTTATCCTGCCCCGGAGCAGCAGTCGCTAATATACCTCCGGCGAACCAGTTCTAATTCGCCGCACTATAAATCACATTCTCCATTGAAACCACTATCTAGTGGTAAGTCTTTATGCAAACCAATCGGTTATCAATGTCAGGCAATATGGGAAATAAATCTTTGACCCGCCCGGTGAGATTTTTGTAGTATCTCCTGGTCACTCCCCACACTCCCCCGACTATCATGACCACCGAAATAAAGTGAATCGAATAGCTGGAAATTGATTATTGAAAAAAACAAACGGGCCAGAGATCTTGAGGCCTCAAAACGCCCTTGATCTTCTCTGGCTCCAACGCAGATGAAAGCAGCCGGCCGTTTTTCATCCGCGGCAATAAAGGGCTTCTGTAGCCGGTACTTAGCCTGCCACCAGCATTGGAACCGATCTATGAACATTTTGGTCTGGGCTGATAAACCTCCGAAATAGATCGGCGAAACTAAAACTAGGCCTGCAGAGGCACGCACCTTACTATAAACTTCCTGCATATCGTCAGGGATCACACAGATTCCGTCTGAGGCACACCCATCACAGGCCTGGCAGGGGCGGAGGTTTAACTGGTTTAGATATATAATCTCTGTTTTTATTCCCTTTTCCCGGGCTCCCTGCAGAAAAGAGCCGGTTAAAAGATCGCAATTTCCCCCCTTCCGCGGGCTTCCCACCAGCGCCATCACTTTACTCAAGATCGACACCCCCGATCCGGGACAGGAAGCCGCTGATAATAACTTCTTCGGCCTCTGTTTTCGTAAGACCCAACGACATAAGCTTTATTAACTGTTCTCCGGCAATTTTACCAATAGCCGCCTCGTGAATCAGTTCGGCCTGGGAACTTTCCGCCCAGATTTCAGGAATTGAGCGAACCACCGCCTGGTCCATGATGATGGAATCACATTCCACATGCCCCCGCCCGCGGCGGAAAGCTATTAACCGAAATTTAAAAACCTGTTGCGAAGTTTCCTGAGCCACCGAACGGGAAACAATCCGGGCCGTTGAATCATCCCCCATTAGCTTTACCTCTATCTCCGAGCCGGCGGTCTGAGCATCTTCAGTCAGCAGGCGCTCAAACATATTTATCCTGCCGCCCTCCTCTACCTGCGCCTCGGTAAGGCGGAGGGTGTCGTCCACCCCTCGGATCTGCAACAATTCCAGCTCGACATAAGCATCTTTTTCTACTAACAGCACGGTTTTGGGGTTAAGGATCCTTTTGCCGGTTCCCTGACCCTCTCCATAATGTTTTTCCACATAATGCAACCTGGCTCCCCGCCTCACAAATATTTCATGTATCCCTTCATGCCGGGAGGTCTCCCGACCGGGGTTGTGGATACCACACCCGGCCACCAGGTTAATATTGGCGCCCGCCCCGATTTCGATGGTGTTGTGCACCTGGTCCATCAAACCGGTGCGGGTAAGTATAACCGGAATATGAACCGTTCCCTTTATATCCGGCTTTACCAGCACGTTGATCCCCGGCTTGTCCGGTTTGGAGACAATCTCAATTCCATCCAATGAGCGACGCTCAATACCTTCTCCATCCTTGCGGATATTAAATGCACCCGGCGGGGTGTCGTGAAGGTCGGCAATTTCTTTCAACAGTTTTTTATCGAGGGCAGTCCACATAAGGTTCACCTTCCTCCGGGCAGTTTTGGCGGCAACTGCAGATAGTGCTGTCTTTTATCTGCGGCCAGATACTATCCCGTTCCCCCTGCAAGCGGATCTTCCCTCTGTCAATCAGGATAATTTCATCTACCAGCTTCATGATTTTCTCCTGGTGGGAGATAATAATCGATATCCGGTCAGGCCTATGGCTGCCGGCAATAAGATTTATCAGGCGATCAAAACTCCACAAATCGATCCCTGCCTCCGGTTCGTCAAAGATTCGAATCCGGGGATCCCGAGCCAAAATGGTGGCAATTTCAATACGCCTGGCTTCTCCCCCGGAAAGACTGTTATCCAGCTCTCTTTGCAGGTATTCTTCCGGGCAAAGGCCGATCTGCCGTAGCGGATGGCATTTCGATGACTTGTTTTTACCGGAGGCAATTTCCAGCAAATCAGTTACTTTGAGGCCTTTGAAACTGGGAGGATTTTGAAAGGCATAACCAAACCCAAGGTCTGCCCTTTCATTTACCGGTAACCCGGTAATATCTTCACCTTCCAGCAGGATTTTTCCGGAAGTAGGAGTGTAAATACCCATAATAATTCGGGCCAGCGAGCTCTTGCCCCCGCCGTTGGGGCCGGTCAGGGCATACATTTGGCCAAATTTAAGCTGTAAATTTATATTTTTTAGTATTTCTGTTTTTCCGTTCCGGTCGCTTGCCGGGGAATACGCGACATTTTCCAACACCAGCATGTTCAACCCTTCTTTCTGACAACCTAGTCTATCTTGCCAAATTAGGCTTGCCCTAAACGTAAATTTATTTTCAAATACCACCACACGTTCTTTCTATATTCCACAAATTTAAACTAAATCCTGTTTGATACCCTTGGGGAAGGTAGATTGGAGCGGATCCTTAAGGCAAGATTCAGAATTGGTATAATTGATCACCCACCCTCGAGGTTTATAATGTATAATAATGTATACAATGTTTCACCCCTCATTGTTGCCGGGCTACCCTTTAAGAAAATATCTCAAGGAGGCTATCAATGAAAAAGGTTCTTATTTTGGGAGTAGGGGCCCAGGGCAGCACCATAGCCAAACGCTTGAACAGCGAAAATAACATTTCGGAAATTCGCTGCGCCGATCACGATCCGCAGGCTTTGTCGGAAACAGCATCACTGGAAAAAGCAAAATGTTATACTATCGACGCCCGCCGGTTGGAAGAAATAGTAAATGTGGCAAAGGGTGTTGATCTGATCATAAACGCTCTACCCCCGGATTTCAACACGAAGGTGATGGATGCAGCTTTGGAAGTTGATTGCTATTATCAGGATATGGCTTCGGGCCCGGTTAGCGGCGTGGATTTTGTGGAGGCTATGCAGCGCTGCCTGGAACGGGGGCCGGAATTTGAAGAAAAAGGGCTGATCGCCCTAATTAACACTGGCTCGGCTCCAGGTTTCACTAATATCCTGGCCAGGGATTCGGTTGACCTGCTGGACAGCTGTGAAGCAATCGAAATTTTAATTTACGATGGAATCTGGTCGAAACAATTTATCCCTTTCTGGTGGTCGCCGAAAACCGCCTTTGGCGACATGGCTGCGGAACCGGTTCGCTATGAGAACGGTAGATTCATCCGGACCAGGCCCTTTGACAACCCGGCTATGGAAGAGCTTAAAGGAATCGGAAAACGCCGCATGGTTGACCATGAACATGAAGAACCGGTATCCATGGGCTTACTGGCCGGGAAAGCCCTTAAAGGCGTAAAATATGTTAATTTCCGTTACGGCGGCCCGGCTGTTGAACTGGCCGAAAACCTTTACCGGATGGGTTTGCTTTCCAAAGAAGAGATTAAAATTAATGGAACAAATGTGGTGCCGATGGAGGTGGTTTCCGCGTTGACTCCGCCGGCCCCCAAGTACCCGGAAGAAATAAAAAGCGTTTTAGACGCCGGCATGGAGCTCGAAGAGGCGGCCTTCCTGGTTAGGATCCAGGGTATAAAAGAGGGGCAAGCGGTAGCCATAGAAAATTACGTTAACTCTCCGGGACTAACTAATTCCTTTGAAATAGCCCAAATAACCCATGAATCTTATTTCACCGGCCAGTCGGCCGCCCTTTTTACGAAATTGCTTATAAACAAAATCATTACCCGTAAGGGGGCCTTCCCTCCGGAGATGCTGGAAAAAGGGGAAAGACAATACTACCTGCGGGAGGCCGGTAAACTGGGAATCACTGTTGATCGCGTTATTACCACCCGGTTATATTAGATCCGTTTCGCTTGATTCGAAAAATCATAAGGAGTGATAAAATGGCCCGGTATTCCAAAAACGAAATCATAGAGGAAGCCTCGCGGGTCCTATCCTACATTGAAAGCTCGGAACTCTCGGATTCTGCGAAAGATAGGATAGTCCAGGATTCTATTCGCAATTTCACCGATTATGTTAATCCTGCCGTAATTGAACACCGGAAATCAGTTTCTACGGATTATTCGTTTGTAGAGTGGGAAGATGAAGGAGCTGTGTTCAGGGACACCCGTGGAATAGAGTTCATCGATTGCCTGGGTGGTTTTGGCATCTATACCCTGGGACATCGCAATCCGCGAGTTGTTAAAGCGGTGAGAGCACAGCTAAGCCGTTATGCCTTACACAGCCAGGAGCTGGTTGATCCGCTTAGAGGCTATCTGGCCAAACTAGTTTCCATGGTAACTCCCGGGGACATCCGGTATTCTTTTTTCTGCAACGGCGGGGCTGAAGCGATTGAAATGTCCCTTAAATTGGCCAGACTTTCTACGGGGAAAACTTATTTTATCTCAACAGTAGGCGCTTTCCATGGGAAATCTATGGGGGCCGTATCGGTTACCGGAAAAGATGTTTTTCGGAAGCCCTACATTCCCCTTATTCAAGGCGTTCAACATGTGGAATATGGAAATGCTGATGCGACCGAGGCGGCAATACAAGCTTTAAAGGCTGTGGGAGAAACCGTTGCCGGAGTTATTGTGGAGCCGATTCAGGGCGAAGGTGGTGTAAATATACCCCCGGATGATTATCTTCCGAGATTAAGAAATATTTGTAACAAACATGAGGTATTGCTGATTACCGATGAAATTCAAACCGGCATGGGTAGAACCGGCAAGATGTGGGGAGTGGATCATTATGACGTGGTTCCCGACATACTGGTCATGGGGAAAGCCTTCGGTGGAGGAGTAGCTCCTATAACCGGCATAGCGGCCAGACCTCACCTGTGGGAATGCCTGAAAGAGAACCCGTGGGTGCTGGGGTCGCCCACTTTCGGCGGCAACCCACTTTGTTGTGCCGCGGCTATTGCCGCCATTAAGTGCACGGTTGAAATGGACATACCGGCCATTTGTGCGGAAAAAGGCAATTACCTTCTAAAGAACTTGATTTCATTAAGCAGCAAATATCCGGTATTAAAGACGGTAAGAGGGAGGGGCCTGCTTATAGGCATGGAGTTCCCCGACAGTGAAATAGGCTTTCGGGTGGCCAAGGAAATGTTCAAACGGGGGGTTCTTGTCGGAGGTACCTTAAACAATGCCCTGGTGGTGCGGATAGAGCCACCAGCGGTGATCACCTCAAAGCAGATGAACAAAGTCCTGGAATGCCTCTCGGAATCACTGGCAACCGTATCCTAGAAAAATACTCGTTGTTTCAACAGAAAACCCTCATATGAGCCCCGGCTTTGCCCGGGCGAACATGATTCATTTAATAATAGATATTTCTGGGGTATCGGGTAGGAGGCTGCCCATTAGTTGGGCAGCCGACCTCCCACACCACCGCTCATGCGGTTCCGCAAGCGGCGGTTCCAAAGTTTACACGCTACCTTGCAGAGTAACAATCCTTCAAGCTGAGGTATCCGGCACGTTTGAATCTGTCTAAAGATAGGGATTGCAACAAAATCGGGCTATGGGCAGTACGCCAGTAGCCCTTTCTTGTGTTTGCCCACATCCAAGCCCGCTCTTCTTTGATTCCCAGGCCCTTAAGGTTCGCAAACCTCGTGCGGACTTTTTTCCATTGTTTCCAGGTGACCATCCTAATACGGCTTCTAATCCATTTATCCAGGTTTTGTACCAGGTTCCTGGCATCCGCCAGCTTGAAGTAGTTAATCCAGCCTCGAATAACTTGATTCAGTCGGATTTTACGAAACTGGGTCCCCATCCCATTGCTGCGTCCGGTGATTTCTCGGATTTTCTCCTTGAATTTCTGGATGCTTTTAGGATGTATTCGAAGTCTCCCTTTGCCATCATAGACATAGAAACCATATCCCAGGTATTTGACCTCATTTATGTGGGCTACCCGGGTCTTTTCCCTGTTCACTTTCAGGAACAGCTTCTTTTCGATGTAGGGGAGAATGTGTACTAGTGTGCGGTTTGCCGCTTTCTTGCTTTTACAAAATATCAGCAGGTCGTCGGCATAGCGCACAAAGCGGTGCCCCCGCCTTGTAAGCTCATGGTCCAACTCATTTAACATGATGTTGCCCAGTAGCGGGCTAAGCGGGCCACCTTGAGGAACACCCTCCGGGCTGTCTTCAAACATCCCGCCCACCATGACCCCAGCTCTTAGGAATCTATGGATAAGCGAAATTACCCGTCCATCTTTGATTGTCTCAGACAGAATCTGGATGAGCTTGCTCTGGTTGACCGTGTCGAAATATTTCTCAAAATCCATATCCACTACATACCGGCAGCCTTCTGTGATGTTGGCTTGGCACTGTTTCAACGCATCATGAGCACTTCTTTTCGGTCTAAATCCAAAGCTGTTGTCTGAAAACTGCTGCTCGAAGATTGGGGTTAAAACCTGGCATATGGCCTGTTGGATTAGCCTGTCTACAACTGTTGGTATCCCCAGTT
>CAYXBB010000022.1:0-14502 GCA_964463285.1 uncultured Syntrophomonadaceae bacterium
GGGGGCAGACAAAAGAGCACTGGTTGCACTGGGTGCAGTTTTCCTCCAGCCAGACCGGGACCTGTACCCCGATCCCTCGTTTTTCATAACGGGTGGTACAAGTAGGGAACACTCCATCCGGTCTGAAAGCGCTGACTGGGAGATCATCGCCTTTAAGTTCCATCATGGGGTAGACCAGGTCCCGGACATGTTTGGGGGCCGGCTCGGGGATATATTCAGCGCCCGTGGTAGCCTCCGCCCAGCTTTCCGGGTAATGGATCTCCTTTAATTCTTCGACGGCTATCTTGATAGCTGCAATATTTTTTTCAACTACTTGAGATCCCTTTTTACCATAAGTTTTTCTAATTGATTCTTCAATCTGTTCAAAAGCCAGCTGGGTGTCAATCACTCGGGCTAATTTAAAGAAAGAGGATTGCATTATGATGTTGATTCTATTACCCAGACCGATCTTGCCGGCAATTTTGAAGGCATCGATATTGTAAAATTTTAATTTTTTGCGGGCAATAGTTTTTTTCATTTCTGCCGGTAGGCGTTCGTCCATTTCTTCCTCACTCCAGCTGGAATTTAACAGGAAGGTGCCGCCCTCTTTTATTCCTTCCAGCAGGTCATAACGGGTAACGTAAGAAGGGTTGTGGCAGGCCACAAAATCCGGTTGATCGATCAGATAGGGTGATTGGATGGGTTCCAGCCCGAAACGTAAATGGGAAATAGTAATACCCCCGGATTTCTTGGAGTCGTAGACAAAGTAACCCTGGGCATATAGTTCGGTGTTATCCCCAATAATTTTAATGCTATTCTGATTGGCGCCCACTGTTCCATCTGAACCCAGTCCGAAAAACTTGGCCCTAAATACTCCCCGGGGCGAGGTGTCGATCTTGCCGGCAACTTCTAGGGAGGTACTGCTGACATCATCCACAATTCCTACCGTGAAATGGTTTTTGGGTTGTTCCCGGTTCAAGTTATCAAACACCGCTTTTACCATGGTCGGAGAAAATTCCTTGGAACCCAGTCCGTAGCGCCCTCCGACAATTAGCGGAGTTTGTTGTTTTTCCATGTATGCGGTACAGACATCCTGGTAAAGCGGCTCTCCCAGGGCTCCGGGTTCTTTGGTTCGGTCCAGTATTGCCAGCCGGCGGCAGGATGGGGGCACCGCAGCCAGAAAATGATCCCGGGAGAAGGGGCGGTACAGGCGTACTTTAATTACCCCTACTTTTTCGCCTTTGGCTTGCAGGTAATTTACAGTTTCCTCCACCGTATCACAGGCTGAGCCCATACATACTATTACCCTATCAGCATCGGGTGCGCCGGCGTAATCAAATAGATGGTAACGACGCCCGGTTAGTTCGAACACCCGGTTCATCTGGTTGCTAACGATTTCCGGGACGGCCAGATAAAAAGGGTTTAGTGCTTCCCGGTTTTGAAAATAAATATCCGGGTTTTGGGCCGTGCCGCGTTGATCAGGGCGCTCCGGGCTAAGGGCGCGGTGGCGGAAGGCATTAATTGTTTCCCAATCCACCAACTTTTTTATATCTTCGTAATCGATAATTTTTATTTTCTGGATCTCGTGGGAAGTTCGGAACCCGTCAAAAAAGTGCAAAAAAGGTACCCTTGATTGCAGAGCACTCAAATGGGCCACTAGGGCCAGATCCATAATTTCCTGAATCGAGGCCGAGGATAAAAGTGCAAACCCGGTTTGCCGGGCTGCCATTACATCTGAATGATCACCAAAAATTGATAAAGCATGGGTTGACAGCGCTCGCGCCGTCACATGAAATACGGCCGGTAAAAGTTCTGCAGAGATTTTATACATGTTGGGGATCATCAATAGCAGGCCTTGCGAGGCGGTAAAGGTAGTGGTCAGGGCGCCGGTAACCAGTGCCCCATGGACGGCGCCGGCCGCCCCTGCTTCCGATTGCATGGTGCTAACCTGCAGTCTCTGTCCAAAAATATTTTTTCTACCATAGGCTGCCCACTCATCACAGGTTTCCGCCATGGGGGAAGAGGGGGTAATTGGATAAATTACCGCAACATCGCTTAAGGCGTAGGCTACATGAGCTGCCGCAGTGTTGCCATCGATGGTCTCCAATTGAACATGATTTTCCAAGAAACACACCTCCGTTATTAAAGTTGACATGGTTTTACATAAACAAGCTGTAACGAATATTATGATTACACCTTATATTACTACTTTTAGGCTGTAATCTCAAGCAAACTAACCGGATGATTCAGGGCAATTCTTGGTAGTTCATCTGGTAAGGCGAGATGCTATGGGTGACCTTTCTTAATTCCAGCAAATCGGTTACCGACAGATCGGTGTTTAAACTATGGTAACCGATTTTCAGCAGGGCCCAGCCAACCTTAGTTAACTCCAGGGCACCGGCTTTAAGCAATATTGCCTGCAGTAGACGCTGTTTTTCCCGTGCCGGGATAGATTCCCGGACCAAAAGATCTATTGCCTGGGCTCCTTCGATAAAAAGCTCATAAGGCAGGCCGGCGTCAGGACTATATTTTACTCCACCCATTATATCTACCATTTCTGCAACTCCCTCCAGATTCAACTCGATCATAAACTGAATTTTTTTTCCGGAGATCTCCTCCAAACATTTGTTAAGTGCCTTACGGTCCGCCGGATCCATGGGAGTTGCAGCAATTTGGACCAACCGATTATCTTTAGCGCGGTTGATGGTATCGGGATGGATGGCTAACAGGGCGGCAGCCTCCCCGGGTATTAGGGAGACTACCATTAAAACCTCTGTTTTGGAGTGCCGGTAGCCAAGCAAAAGAAAATTTATGCCGGTTTCAGGAAGAAGAGGATCATCCATCGTTTTTTTAAGGTAGGGGGTTCCACTTTGTGGAAGCTGGTTTTCTGAATTCCGGTCATCCTGGTTTGATATTATAGGAGTTGTTTCCTGCGGATAGTGCCCGCCGGCAATCGGCATATTTTTTTGTTGATCCGATTCGTCGATCGGTTGGATTGCTGTTTTTTCTCCGGCGGCCGCGGCATTCTGTTCCCGGTTGACTGAAGGCATGGGCAACATCGATGATTCTGGATGTTCGTTTCCAATTTGGAGTGTAATGGGCCGGGTATTTTCTCCGAAAAACAGCAGTGTAAATATAACAACTAGCCACAAACTGTGTTTTAACATTTGACCGAAAACCTCCTGGGTGAGATACAGGCATAGCTTGGCATTAATTCAAACAGTTTATCCTTAACCGGATCGTGATATAATGTTTAAAATCCAGGGGTTAACAAACCAGGCAAAAGAAGGGTGATCGTGGATAAAAAAATAGTAAGCATCGTAAAAACGCCTTCCTGCCCTGATCGGTTGCAGATCCGGCTGGCGGTTACCCGGGCTATTGAGCTTTGTGGGGGGCTTCCATCGGTAATTAAACCCGGAATTACCGTGTTGCTTAAGCCTAACCTGGTGGATATCCCCAGGAGCAGGCAAAGCGGCGCGGTAACCCATCCCGAAGTGTGCCGGGCGGTGGCAGAGCTGGTGAAACAAACAGGCGCTCAACCGGTGATTGCAGATTCAGCGGGGGTGGGGGCGGACACTGAAGAGGTTATCAAATTTATGGGCTACCAGGAATTGAGAGATGACGGTTTTCAGGTGATCGACTTAAAAAAGGACAGAGTGATCACTGTCCGAAATCCTTCCGCCCGGGTGCTTTCCAGGCTGAGGGTATTTGAAACCGCTCTTAACGCCGGAGCTATTATCAACCTGCCGGTGTTAAAAACCCATGACCAGACCGAGATCACCCTGGGGTTAAAAAATTTGAAAGGGCTTTTGGCAGACCACTCTAAAAAGGAAATGCACCGGCGAGGAATTTTTGAAGGAGTGCCGGAGATTGCCTCTTTTTTTAAACCCTGTCTAACTGTGTTGGACGGGATCTATTGCCAGGAGGGAGTGGGTCCGGTATTCGGGGATCCGGTAGAGATGGATTTAATTGCTGCTTCTATTGACCCGGTAGCCCTGGATACCATCGGGGGGTTAGTTATGGGCTACCAGCCCGAAGAAGTGCCCATTACCAGCTGTGCGGTTAAATTGGGTCTGGGGACCTGCCGGCTTTCGGATATTGAAGTGGTCGGTGTTTCCCTGCAATCAGTGTATCGCCGGTTTAAAAGATGTTCCGAATCGGAAATACTTGGAGAGGAACTTCCCTGTCGCTTGCGGATGGCAGTAGAAACCTGTACCGGATGCCGCAATACGGTGGTGGCTGTACTGGTGGAGATGAGGGACCGGGGATTGTTATCATATCTTGAAGGCAAAACCATTATAACCGGCTACCCTGAAATCGAGCCGGAGGATCCCCCGCACCGGATAGCGATTGGTCGGTGTTCCCGTCGCTTACGCTCCCAAGGATTATATGTAGACGGCTGTCCGCCCGAGAATTCCTGGATCATCGACGCTTTGATGACCGGGTTTTAAAGCCCCGGCTCCCATGGCTGAAGGCACAGGTTGTGTTACATTTCCTTTTCCCGGCGGGGTTGGTTTATTCGGAGGTAGTCCGATTTTGTCCGGCCAACAGTTCCGGTTTCGCCAGATATAACAGGAGCATGGTAATATCTGCAGGGGTAACCCCGCTGACCCGGGAAGCTTGACCGACTGTTTGAGGGCGGATCTTGCTTAATTTCTGGCGGGCTTCCACAGACAGATTAACTGCTCGCTGGTAGTCAAAGTTTTCGGGGATGGGTTTATCTTGCAGACGGGAAACACGTTTTATGGTCGCCTCCTGCTTAGAAATATATCCGGCATATTTGATCTGGTTTTCCAGCTCCTGAATCATATCCGGAGGAAGATCCGGCAGGGTGCAGCCTTCAAAATCCAAAACCTGCCGGTAGCTAATCTCCGGTCGGCGTAACAGTTCGGCTCCGCTCAGCGTTTCTTGAAGGGGGGAGGATCCGAGCGCATCCAGTCTCCGGTTGATCTCTTCTCCGGGTAAAAATCGGGATTTGAGCAAGCGTTTCTTTTCGGATATTAAAAACTCCTGTTTACGCTGGTAGCGCCGGTAATAATCTTCCGGGACCAGCCCCAGCCGGTAGCCCAATTCGGTCAGGCGGAGATCGGCATTATCGTGACGAAGCAGTAGACGGTGTTCACTGCGAGAAGTAAACATGCGGTAGGGCTCATCTACTCCCCGGGTAACTAAATCATCAATCAGCACTCCGATATAGCCTTCATGGCGCTTGATAATGAGCGGTTCCCGGTTCACAGAAGACAAAGCGGCATTTATTCCCGCTACCAATCCCTGGGCAGCAGCTTCTTCGTAACCGGTGGTGCCGTTGATCTGGCCGGCAAAAAACAGTCCTTGAACTGTTTTGGTTTCCAGGGTAAGTTTAAGTTGCACCGGGGGAGCATAATCGTACTCGATGCCGTACGCCGGACGCACGATTTCTACCCGCTCTAGACCGGGGATAGTTTGTAAAAAGGCTTCTTGAATTTCGGGAGAGAGCTCGGTGGATACTCCCTGCAGATAAAGTTCGTCGCTATTGGCACCTTCAGGCTCGATAAAAACCGGATGCTTCTCCCTTTGGGCAAACCGGATTACCTTCTCCTCGATTGAAGGGCAATACCGGGGGCCTTTACGGGTGGTGGCTTGCCCTGGCAATGGGATGTAGGCCAGGCTGTTTTGAATAATCTGGTGGGTGCGAGGAGTGGTATGGCTCATCCAACAGGGCAACTGTCGGGGGGGAGAGGCCTCAGTGATCAGTGACAGTCCCGGTGCCTCCGGTTCTCCCCGGACGGGAATCAGGCGGCCGAAATCAACACTTCGCCGATGGACCCGGGGAGGGGTGTTGGTTTTAAACCGCTCCAGAGTAAATCCCAGGCCAAGCAAGCTCTCAGCCAGCCCCAAAGAAGGAAGCAGGTTTCCGGGCGCACCGTTGAAACGAAGTTCCCCGTAATAAATTTGTGAACGCAAATAGACTCCGGTAGCCAGAACTATCGTTTCCCCTGAAAAGGAATAACCGCTTCGGGTGCTAATCCCTTTTACCTTGCCGTTTTTCACCAGGATCTGTTCCACCATATCTTCTTTAAGATACAGGTTG
This sequence comes from uncultured Syntrophomonadaceae bacterium, assembly GCA_964463285.1. Classification (GTDB taxonomy): domain Bacteria; phylum Bacillota; class Dethiobacteria; order DTU022; family DTU022; genus JAAZLS01. Next base: position 6,050 of record CAYXBB010000022.1, read on the forward strand.
GCTTCCTGTTCCAGTGATCGTCGCATGGTGTGCTGATAGCCCCACCTGTCGACCTGGGCTCTTAAAGCCTGGACAGCCGGGCCTTTTCCGGTATTTAAAAGCCTTACCTGAAGAAGATTTCGGTCGGCATTACGGGCCATCTCGCCACCCAAGGCGTCCAGCTCCCTGACCAGATGGCCCTTTCCGGGCCCCCCCAGGGAAGGATTGCAGGGCATGGCCGCCACCTGATCCAGGTTTAGAGTAACCAGCAGGGTTCGCCGGCCCATCCGCGAGGCGGCTAAGGCCGCTTCGCAACCGGCATGTCCCCCGCCGATGATAATTACCTGGTAATTGGTCTGTTCAAAATTATTGTTTCTTACATTCATGATCCAACGGTCCTTAACTGGTATTTTATACGCCCCATTATACCGGAGATTAAAGAGGCATTTCAAGTATTCAGGAAGCTGGAAACCAGATACAAGAAACAAGAATACCATTCAGAAAATAAGAAACTGGGGGCGGGAGACCAGGGGTAGGTATCTCGTTCACTCTTGTAACAGGCGGCAACATTTTAACCATATAATCCCCACCCCGCGCAGTTATCTAAAACCGGGGATACGTCGTCCGATTATCGGTGATGTGATCCACAGGCGAGGGGGTGTCTGGCGTTGTTTAAATTCAGCTTTATCTACCAACTGGAGGGTTCGGATCACCGTTTCTTTCGGGTATCCCCGGGCAGCGATCTCCTCGGCAGAAAAATTTCTTTTCAGGTAAAGATCGAGAATCGGATCCAGCACCGTATATGGGGGCAGGCTTTGTTCATCTCTTTGATCCGGGCGAAGTTCTGCGGAAGGAGGCTTTAAGATGCTTCTTTGGGGGATGATCTCCCGGGTGCGATTAAGGAAACGGGCCAGTTCGTAGACCTGGAGTTTGGGCAAATCTCCTAACACTGCCAGCCCTCCAGCCATATCTCCATAAAGGGTACAGTAGCCCACCGACAGCTCTGAACGGTTGCCGGTAGTAAGTACCAGGTAGTGTTCGCGGTTGGAGATAAACATCAGGATATTTCCACGAATCCGGGCCTGCAGGTTTTCCTCCGCCGAATCCTGCATTAATTTCCCGCCAGGGTTAAGAAGGTTGCTGAAGGACTGAAAAGCGCTGCTAATGGGGATCAGGCGATGTTCAATACCCAAATTTTTAACCAGCAACCGGGCATCTTCTACGCTGTGAGAGGGCGAATAGGAAGAGGGCATCAGCACTCCCAACACATTTTCTTTTCCAACAGCTTCGGTCGCCAAAGAAGCTACTACTGCAGAATCGATACCTCCGCTTAAACCGACAGCCGCCCTGGTAAACCGGTTTTTGGCCAGGTAATCTTTAATTCCCAATCTCAGCCCCTTAAAAATATACCCGATATCCTCCTGTAAAGGCGGCAAAGCATTATAGGCGGGTCTGAACAGTGAAGGCAGGTCAAAATAACAGATCTCCTCTTCAAACGGGGTGCCTCTGAGGATCAACTCCCCCCGGCAGTTAAAGACCATACTGGCACCACCGAAAATAAGGCCGTCCTGGGCCCCCACCTGGTTTACTACGATGATTCCTGTCCGGTGTTTTTTAGCCAGTGTTGCCAGCGCTCTTTCCCGGGCAGCCTGGCGCCCCAGGTAATACCGGGAAACACTGAGGTTAATTATTAACCTGGCTCCTTTTGAAACCAGTTGTTCTATTGACCCGGGAGGAAGTAATGAGAGGTCCCCGGGAACCTCCAGTGCACTTTCCCCGATTATGATTCCGGTTGCTTGATTACCCAAATAGATAATACCTGGTTCCGGTCCAGGGGTAAAATAGCTATTTTCATCAAAATAACGGTGGCTGTAAAGAATCTGTTTAAACTGTATCGGCCTGACTTTGCCTTTGCTTAGCAGAAGAGATGCGTTGTAAAAGCAGCTGCCGGTTTCATAAGGGGTGCCGATCAGCATCGGCGGGCAATCGGGTCCGGTTAATGGTGCCAACCGGGTATTGATTGTATCCATTACCTCATCCTTGAATCCCCGGTTCAGGAGCAGATCACCCGGTGGATAGCCGGATACTGCCAGCTCGGGAAAAATAACCAGCCCGGCTCCCGCCTGACAGGCAGAGCGGTAAAATTGCCTTATCTTTCGGTAATTTGTTTCCAGGCTGCCGGCGGTAAGGTTACATTGGGCCAGGGCAATCCTCATAACCGATCCCCCTACCTTAGTTTAAATCAGACCTAAGCTTTCCGGTCTGTCCCCATATCTTTCTTTATCAGTTTAGCATATCATAGCTATTTGCTATACCCTGATTTTCCGATAGGGAAAGGTTTCAGGGGTATCATAGAGAAATCGCCGGCCGGAAAGATTAACCTATCCGTTCCAGTACAGCCCCTGCTTCTTCCCGCACAGAGCGTTGCGGATCAAGGTATCGGCATTTTTCCAGGTAGTAACGGGCCCTGGCTCCCCCGATGGAGCCTAAAGACCAGGCGGCATGAAGCCGGATTACCGGACGGGGGTCTTGGACCAGCACCCGGACCAGGGATTCAACCGCCCCCGGGTGTTTTGAATTTCCCAGGGCAATGACCGCGTTGCGCTGAAGCGTGGTTTTCCCCCGCCAGCCGGCGGCGCTCAGTGCAATGGTGGTTGAAAATTCTCTTCTGGTCATGGAAAGCAGGGGAATTAGTCGGGGTTCGGCCGGGAAAAACGGGAATGATTCTTCTGCAGGAACAGCGGCCATCGCCCCCTGGTTGTAAGGACAAACTTCCTGGCAGCGATCACATCCGTACAACAGGTTGCCCATCAGGGGGCGGAAAGGTTCCGGAATTACTCCTGGGAGCTGACTAATATAGGAAAGACAGCGGGCAGGATCAATTATATAGGGAGCGATTAGAGCTCCGGTAGGGCACGCCTCCCGACAGCGCCCACACTTCCTGCAATCTGTGCTGTCCGGGGGGAGGGAAGGTTCCAGGCGCCGGTCAACCAGTATCGTGCCCAGCGCCATATACGATCCTTTGGAAGGAGAAATTAAATGGCAATTTTCTCCGATCAGACCCAAACCGGCCTGTGTAGCCAGCTCTCTTTCCACCAGGGGGTTCCGATCCACTAGGATTTGATAGTTCAACGGGACAGGCAACATTTTTCGAAGCTTACTGACCAGTTGTTCGGCTTTTATTTTCAAGATCCGGTGGTAATCAAGGCCCTGTGCACAGCGAGCTACCTTTCCCAATGGTTCCGGGGGGGGAGCTACCTGTTTTTCTGCCGGCAATAGGTACGAAGTTCCTATCACCAGTATGCTGCGGGTATCCGGCCAGATTTTTTTAGGATCTATCCGGCGGTCGATATCGATCTCTTCAAATGCTGTGGTCCGGCTTTCCCGGTGGCGCTGTTCCAGTCGCTGTCGGAGTTGGCTGGGTGTTCCGGTCTCTGTCGCGCCTATTAAATCCAGGCCGCAGCCGGCCGCCATTTCAGCGATTACCTCTTTGCTCAAGGTCATTTATCGGCACCCCCAATCCGATAATAAACCCAGCCGGTGGAGCAAGTCAAATCTCTGTAAAAAGGCAGATTGCAAAGAAAAACAACTGCCTATCGACTATCCCGGCAGGCAGTATTTATATCTCCTCCAAATATTTGTTGAACTTTATAAGAATTTATAGAGGGTATTTTCGGCTAATCTCGAACTACCTAGCACAGCTGGTAGCCGGTAAAATCAATAGGAAGGTGAATTTATCTATGTCTATGGTTAGTGTGGTACCCATACTACTGGTGGCGGTGGCAATAGTGGTAGTGATCGGTATTCTGCTGGCCCTCCTGGTTGGCAAAAAATGATGAAACAGGCTATATTGTTGATAATAGCGGCAGTGGCGGTAACCGGTATTTTGCTGGCTCTACTTCGTGGCGGAAAGGGTTGAAAGTTGTAATTCAAAACTTTCCCGTGAGGAAATGCCGTAAACTGTACAATGCTCTAAAAAATTTTTATTTCACTGAGGATCCCAAGGGCTTAACATAAAATTTATTTTCCTGACTATTCCAGCTAATTATAAGTGACCTTGGAAAAGGATATTTTTCTACAATGTAGAATTAAATATAGGGTTAAAGCAATTTGAAGGCCAACCCATTATATCGAGGTGGAAGATCATGTTTAGAGGCGGGATCGGAACCGGAGAATTAATTCTGATTTTGGTAGCGGCCCTGATAATCTTTGGACCGGCCAAGCTTCCAGAACTTGCCCGTACCCTGGGAAAAAGCATCCGGGAATTTCAGCTGGCTACCAGGGAGATTGGGAAAAGTATGAAACTTGATGACCTTGATTCCCCGGAGCCTGAGGAGCAAGACAAAACAGATCAAATAGATAATGGGGGGGGCAACGTTGCCTAACGGTATGGCCGGCCGATGGATGGAGATAGAACAGGAACTTTGCATGCCGGCTCCGAACAAATTACAACCGGCAGTAAAGATCTACCGGGATATTTTTGATATCTGGAATAGTTTTCAGGCTGGTATCAGCTATCCCGATTTATCCTGGCCGACAGCTCAGCTTAAGTCCGAACTAAGCCGGGGGAAACACTTGCTGGAGAACAAACCCTTACCACTGGACAGACCTTTTTTTCGGAAAATATTTTTTGCAGTGGTAGAGGCGACAGCACGGCATTACCCACAAGCCGGTTACCTGTTAAACAGGTTGCGGTTGGAAACCGAAGAAAAACTAGAACTGTCTTTTCTGTATGATCAAGCGGCTTGCCTGGGCAGCGGGAGTTTAGGGGGATATATTTTTGAACAGCCCTGGATAGCTCAGTCAGGATTAGATCCGGCGTTAATCGGATATCTTATTTTTATGGCGGCAGTACCATTTTACCTGAACTTTGCGGTAGCGGCAGGCGAACTGGTTGATTTATCCATATGGCAGCAGGGCCGTTGTCCGGTATGCGGCCAGTTGCCGATGATGGCCAAGCTGCGCGCAGAAGATGGAGCCCGAATTTTGGAATGCGGACTTTGCCACCAGCAATGGCAGTTTCCCCGCCTTGAGTGCCCGTTCTGCCGCAATCGGGATTTTCAGCAACAACAGTATTTCTATGCCGATGAATTTCCCGGTCGGAGGGTGCAGCTGTGTGAATGCTGTAAGGGATATCTAAAAACGGTGGTAGTTAAAGAGATCGGCCATGAGGTTGTGTTAGAAATAGAAAATTTATTTACCTGGCAGCTGGACAGTTTGGCCCGGAAGGAAGGGTATCATTCGGGGGAAGAGCTGGCGTTGCTTGCAATAAACTGGCAGGGAGGTTAAATTGACATGAAAATTGGCCCACTGGAAGCGGCAGTTATTCTGGCGGTAATTTTGCTTATATTTGGGCCCTCCAAACTCCCAGGGTTGGCTAAGGCAATAGGTAAAAGCGTGGTGGAGTTGAAAGAAAGCCTGCGTGGTAAACCGTCGGACGAACAATCTCCGTCCAATTCCTCCGAAAAACAAAGCCGCCAATCCTAGAGGAGGCAAATTAAGTGAGTAAGAACCGGGATGGCACCATGACTATAATGGAGCACCTGTCAGAACTCCGTAAGCGTCTGGTGCTGTCCGGTGGTGCTTTTCTGATAGCGGCAATATTTGCTTTTTCCAGGACGGATATAATTCGGGAAATAATATCCAGACCGGCGGGTAGAGCTAGTTTTATCTATATTTCCCCACCAGAGGCGTTTGCAGCCAGCTTGCGGTTATCACTAATTACCGGGGCGGTACTGGCTTTTCCGGTTTTGCTTTACCAGGGGCTGGCATTTCTTTTACCGGCTTTGTATCGCCAGGAAAAAAAATTGTTTTTGGGAGCGGTTGCAGGGGCCTGCAGCCTGTTTATTTCGGGCAGCCTGTTTACCTATTATGTGTTCATTCCTTTTATCTGGAAATTTTTTCTGAAATTTTCCTCAGAACAGTTGCAACCGCATATAAATATAAGCGATTACGTGACCTTTGCCTGTTCCTTGACCATTGCTTTTGGACTGATGTTTCAATTTCCACTGTTGACCTGGATTCTGGCCCGGATGGAATTAATAACCGCCGGGGTTTTGCAAAAGCATTGGAAATACGCCTTGCTGGTGATCCTGGCTGTTTCGGCAGTTATCACCCCCCCCGACATATTTTCACAGCTGTTGATGGCAATTCCGCTGATGGTGCTATATGAATTGGCGGTGTTTACCGTATTTATAACTGATAGAAAAAGGGACCGTAAAAAAATGCTAAAGAAATTATTAAATAATCGGGAGATGGCGGTGTGAAACATTGTCGGCGAGGTGCAATTGTACTGGCAGGAGGTGCCAGCACCCGGATGGGGCAGCCTAAAACACTCCTGAAACTTAATGGAGTTACCCTGGTAGAAAGGGTGGTCGACCTGTTACGGCCGTATTTTCACCAGGTCACGCTAGTAACTGATAACGAAGATCTTTTTAATGATCTGCCGGCAAACATTACCCGGGATCTGTTTTCCGGACAGGCTAAAAACCCTTTGCGGGGAATTCATGCCGGACTTTTGGCTTCCGGGTTGCCTTATCAGTTTGTAGTAGCCTGTGATATGCCTTTTTTAAACCTGAAATTAATAAATTACATGGGAATATATGCCCCTGATTATGATGTGGTTGTTCCCAGGATCGGCTCACACTACCAGCCGCTGCATGCTTATTATAGCCGTTCCTGCATAAATATTATCGAGCGGCAAATCTTAAATCGGGATTTTAAAATAATTAACTTTTATGCCAGACTTAATGTTAAAACTATCGGTTTAAAGGAAATAGCTCAATTTGATCCTCACCAAGAATCCTTTTTTAATATAAACACCCGGGATGATTTTGAGCTAGCCAAGAAAAAAATGGCCGGCATTTTACAGGATCTGGCCGAAGATGTAAAGAGGTGATCTGATAGGATGGTTAAATTGCCTGATTATATAGGGCCATTGGCATTTGGCATAAAAATGGGAGTTGTTTTACCCGGCATGGCCATAGTAGAGGAGGTATATACCAGGCTTAAAGAATGCTACCGGGACGGACTGCTCGGTGACGGCGATATCATCTGTATCACAGAGTCGGTGATAGCCAGAGCTCAAAACAACTTTATTACCATTGACGATGTGGCAGTAGAGATCTCCGACAAGCTCAATCTTTCTCCTGAGAGCAAGGTAGGGGTAGTTTTCCCGACTGCCAGCAGAAACCGATTTTCTTTGATCTTGATGGGAATCGCCCGGGCGGTTTCCCGGGGAGAGGTAATTGTCCAATTTTCTGTGCCCACAGACGAGATGGGTAATCAGGTTGTTACCCAAGAACTGGCAAAACAGCTGGAAAATAGGGTAATCCCTGAGCATATGATAACTGATCGAAGATTCACCCATCCGGTTACCGGGATAAATTACCTAAAGCTTTATTATGAGCTTATTTCTGCAGCCGGGGCCAGGGCAGTACTGTTTTTTGACAATGATCCTTTAGCCATAGCCTGTCATAATCCTCAGGGGGTAATAGTCTCCAATGTCCACCGGCGTAAACAGACCAGGTTGGAGATTAGCGAGCAGATAGATAACTGTATCACTTTGGAAGAGATCTGTAACCAGGGGGAGGCATCCTCGGAATGGGGTTTATTAGGGAGCAACAAATCTACCGACTGCCAGTTAAAGCTGGCCCCTAAAAATGGGCAGCAACTGGTGGAAGAACTGCAGCAAAGGGTTGCCGGAGGTTTGGGTGTTCGCGTTGAGGTGTTAATTTATGGGGATGGTGCTTACTGTGATCCCACTACCGGTATCTATGAGCTTAACGACCCCCGGCCGGCATTTGCCGCTACCGGTGGTTTGAACCGGTTTCGGGAGGGGATCAAGTATAAGTACCTGGCTGATAAGTATTACTCTTTAGGGAAGAGCCCTGATGAAATTGAAGATCTCCTGGAGAAAAACAAGCAGGAAATGTTTTCATCTTCCAGTGCCGAGCGGGAAGGCACTACTCCCCGCTGCCTGGAGGATGTAATGGCCAGCCTGGCTGATCTGGTTAGCGGTTCCGCCGATGCAGGTACTCCGGTGGTGTTGATCAAAGGGATATAAGCTCACCTGCGTGCGTCTAAAAGGTAGAGGTGGGGTTCCATCCCCGCCTGGAAGCAGGCGGTTTGGAATGTTCCGGCTGGCAGGGGATGTGCGGTTCAAAAGGTAGGGGCGGGGTTCCATCCCCGCCCATCAGGATATGAATTGTTTTGTTTAGAAATATTGGGGCGGCATGGAAACCGCCCCCTACACCATTTTGGCGTTGTAGGGACGGGGCCCATTAATTTTAAAGATGTAGGGACGGGGTTCCATCCCCGCCTGGAAGCAGGCAGTTTGGAATGTTTCGGCTGGCAGGGGGTGTGCGGTTCAAAAGGTAGGGGCGGGGTTCCACCCCCGCCCATCAGGATATGATTGTTCTGTTTAGAAATATTGGGGCGGCATGGAAACCGCCCCCTACACCATTTTGGCGTTG
>CAYXBB010000022.1:14602-28168 GCA_964463285.1 uncultured Syntrophomonadaceae bacterium
GGGGGCTCTGTTTTAAATCAAGGTACCGGTTCAAGGTTTTAACCTTCGACCCAGCCCGGCTCCGACCAGCCCGGATAAAAACAGTCCGCAGAAGGCAGGGAAGTAATCACCCCATCGGCGATAGAGGGTGCGGCGGCTCCGGGTGTTCAAGCGAACAATAACCGTTTCTTCAGTTAATTTGGGTAAACGGAAAATTTCCTTGCCCCGACAATCAAACGAGACGGTAATTCCACTGTTGGCGACCTGGGTTACTGCGATTCCGCTTTCCGCCGCCCGAATGGCCGCTACCTGGGCATGCTGCTCCAGGCTTATCGAGTTTTCAAACCAGACATCATTGGTGAGAACAAAAAGGTGCCGGGCCCCGTCCCGGGCAAACCGGCGAGTATCGCCAAAATATGATTCAAAACAGATCACCCCTGCCAGGGGTATCCCTGAAAAATTAAAAATAGTGCTCTTTTTCCCTCCGGCAGTATAACCTCCAACCTTTATTTTCAGGCCCAAGATAGAATTAAGCAGTTTTCCCGCTGGAAAATATTCCACAAACGGCACCAGGTGTCGCTTATGGTAAAGGGTTATTCCGGTTCCATCAGCAGGCAGGGCTACAATGGAATTATATAGCTTTTGATCCTTAAATATTTTGGCACCGTAAAGAATATTTACCTGCAGTTCCCGGGCCAGGCGCCACATCTCCGGTTTATGGAAAACCTCGGGGCCATTCAAATCTACTACTGTTTCCGGCCAGACTACCAGACTTACCTGGGGTTGTTCGGCTACCGCTTGGCGGGTAAGTTTTATATATCGTGCCAGTATTAGATCTTTACCCGGCGTGTTTAAAATTTCCTCCGGGGAACTGTTGCCCTGAATCAAGGCTACCCAGATGGAATCGGAAAGCTGTTCGTGATCAAAAGTCAGGGGCAGCAGCAGGCCTCCAGCCAGCAAAACCAGCCATACGCCTGCTGTTATAACCAGCCCCCGGCCGTTAAACCGATTGGATAAACTCAGCACCAAGAAACATTGGAAGGCTACCATTAAAAAAGGCAGGCCCCAGTAACCATAAGTAGCGACGATATTAAGAAGCCAGGGGTACTGCCACTGGGTATAACCCAGGTAACCCACATTATACCCCAGGAAACCCAGGGAACGTATATATTCCAGCAGCACCCATAACGAGGGGATGGCTAAGGTTAGGGAAAGAGGGTGACAGAACCTGCTTATATAGGAGGTGCCTGATGCAAACAGGGCACCGAACAGGCTGACCAGCGTAATTAAGGCCAATATGGAGAAAATGGCCGGCGGGGTTGAAAGATAGCTATAAAGTATGGTAACCAGGTAGTAGTTTAGATAAAGTGAGAGGGGCACTCCGAATAAAAACCCGCCTATTGCTGCTTTCCAGGGAGAGTTATTAATACAGAACCAGAGTAGCGGCAACAAGGCAAACCAGGCCAAGTAACCTTGCTCAAAGCGGGGGAAAGCCGGGATCAACAGCAGCCCGGAACAGACAGGCAGCAGGAAGCTTTGAGCTGCAGCCTGTGCTCGAATTGGTAGAGAGCCTGCCATAGGTCGGTCCACCTTTTCTATTCTAGCCGGCAATAAATATGGCGCCTTGTTTGAAACGACAGACCGGCAGGTTTGCCGTACACAGTTAAATTGCTCTGTGTCCCAGCCCCGCCGCCACCTCGTTTAAATGTAATAGCCCAATCCCGAAAAAAATTGCCACCGCTACATTGCTTCCGCTTCGGGCGATACCCACCTTTCCCCCCACATTCAGGCCCAGTGCTTTGGGCATGATCTGAGCCAGTGCTTCGCGGGTGGCTCCGGCTACCGAACCTTCAGCATGGTAGGTATTCTCAATAAGTTGTTCTCTTTTGGAAGCCACTACTGCCCGTTCAACTACTTTTTGAAGGGAACTTAAAAATTCTCCGCCGTAATCCACTGCGGTTGCCCTAATTCCTTCAGCGGCAAGTTTTTCTTTTAAAGCCAACTCTTCCACTCGGGAGGAGGTCATGGCCAAATTTAAAGCAGCTCTGGCTACATCACGGCTGTCCATGATTTGCCTCCAGCTCAATTGGTAATTCAATTATCGACCTAAATGGTGGAAATAGCAAGTGATTATAATAAAGAGTGGTGAAGTGGCAGTGTCATAAAAACAGAAGCCTATAACCACCTTCGCTCTGGCTAATGATGATCCCCGGGCAGCCTGATACAACCTTTCGCCTGTATCAGACCGTTTAAGAACCACCATTAACCGTTGCTCGATCAGTATAAATCCCTTTGAAACCGGTAACCGCCGACAGGCCGTTACTGATCTCAAAAATTTAACCACATCTGCTTCAAAAGATTTCGCTCCGGCTAAAAATAGGAACTTATACTGATCTTAGCTCAACCGCAGCAGATCCCGGTTTGACCCTGTAACAATCCGCAAACTGTTACAAAGCCTTTTGGAACCTACAGCGATCTTCCCGCCGGCTGGCAGCGAGCCTCCCTGACCCGCTGCCAACCTTTGGCTGATTGCAGTAAAGCCACATTGACCTTACTGCAATCTTGACCCGGCAGCTATAGACCTCTGTTTCATTTATTAGTATACTTAAGGCCGTTAAAAATATTCATCGCCGCCGAAAATTAAAGGTGTTTAAACATTCCCAGCAGAAAGAAAGTTCAGAACACAGGCAGGAATTAACCTCGCCTTGTAGAATAGTATAAGTTAATTCAGACTGCGCCTGGATTGCAAAGTGAAAAACCTAACCTCCTACTATATATTTGCAGGGTAGCCCCCTGCATTTTTTTAAGTATTTTGCATATACCTGCTTGATTATTTTCCCGTCTCGCCAGATTTATATAAAAATTATCAATTGCCGGAGGAAATGCCCGGCAGGTGTATTATAATAGGATTGAGCAGCGATAGCAATTGTGTAAATTATAACTACAAGGGGGCCTGTGAAAATGGCAGAGCAAGGTTGGCCAAAATGTGCACATTGTGGGTTGAAACCAAAGGAAAAAGCCTGTCAGGTAAAAGGTAAAAAACCACCCGTGTTTTGCCCGATGGAGCTGGAAAAGGCAGTAATCGAACAGGCCAGAGAAATTTACCGGGAGCCGGGTAACCCGGAATTCGCCCGGCAGGCCTCTCTACAAGAAGCCTCCGGCTACTTGGTGGACAAAACTAATCCCGATATCCGCAGGCCGGTTAAGCCTCGCCTGCTGGAGATATCTGAGTTTGCCCACCGCATGGGTTACCGGCGGTTGGGACTGGCCTTTTGTATTGGGTTGCGTTCGGAGGCGGCTGCGGTAAGCCGGTACCTGGAAACGAAGGGATTCGAGGTAGTATCAGTAATTTGCAAGGTAGGAAGGATACCCAAGGAAGAGATTGGGCTGGCAGATTCGGAAAAAATCATTCCGGGAAGGCTGGAGGCGATGTGCAACCCGGTGGCCCAAGCAGAGGTTCTAAACGCTGCCTCTACCGATTTTAACATTGCTCTTGGTCTTTGCGTGGGGCATGATTCTCTGTTTTTCAAGTATGCCCAGGCCCCCACCACGGTGCTTGCTGCCAAAGATCGGGTAACCGGTCATAACCCGCTGGCCGTGGTATATACCCTGGATCATTATTATTCAGGGTTATTAAAATAAAGGAGGTACCATGTTAAATTATTACGGTTTCTGTTCCCAAATACTATTTTAGGGAAAATAAAAACTATGGCTCTTTAAAATCGGCATATTATTAAGGCCGGTAGTAAATGATGAACAATGTAAGCTGTGCTGCTATAATAGATGCCGGCAGAATTAAAAAGAAGGAATACGAGCAGGCAAGGAGAAATATATATTAAAGGCCTTAATTCATATACCAATGATACATCCCGGTATCTATAACTCCTCCATTTTATCTATACGTTAATATTCTAAAAAGGGGTTAACCAAACATGAGCAATCTTAAACACCATGGGAGGCTTTTCTTTCGCTATGGGGGCAATCCGATATTATCACCGATGCGCTGGCCTTACCCGGCCAACTCTACCTTTAATCCCGGAGCGGTAAAACATAATGGAGAAACCTGCCTGCTGGTGCGGGTAGAAGATATGCGAGGTTTTTCTCACCTTACCTTTGCCCGCAGTAAAGACGGGGTTACCAACTGGCAAGTTGACAGCCTGCCCACATTGCTGCCCGATCCTGCTTTAAATGAAGAGCAGTGGGGAATTGAGGACCCACGGATCGTCTGGCTGCCCGAGCGCCAGGAATTTGCAGTAACCTATGTTTCTTTTTCCAAGGATGGCCCCATGGTTTCACTGGCTCTGTCCAAAGATTTTCATACCTTTACCCGTAAAGGAGCGATGCTTCCTCCGGAGGATAAAGATGCTTCGCTGTTTCCGCGGTTGATTAAAGACCGATATGTGTTGATTCACCGCCCAATTATCCGGGGAGAGGCTCACATCTGGATCGCCTTTTCTCCGGATCTAAAATACTGGGGCGACCACAAAATTCTGGTCCCGGTACGACCGGGCTGGTGGGATTGTACCCGGGTGGGCCTGGGGCCACCGCCGATAGAGACCGAACATGGCTGGCTGATTATTTATCATGGGGTGCGGATGACCGTTTCGGGAAGTTTATATAGGGTGGGGCTGGCCTTGCTGGATCTGGATCAACCCTGGAAAATTATCCGCCGGAGCGAGGAATGGGTGTTTGGCCCCCGGGAACCCTATGAAAGAGTCGGTGATGTGCCCGGGGTTACCTTTCCCACTGGAACAGTGCTAAACGAAGCTACCGGAGAACTGTTCATGTACTATGGGGCGGCCGACTCCACAGTTTGCCTGGCTACGGCCAGGTTGGATATGTTGTTGGATTATCTTCTGGAAAGCTCACCGGTTAAGGGGGGAATAGAGCCGATATAATATGAAAATTGCCATGTTATCTCCGATCGCCTGGCGTACCCCGCCCCGTCATTACGGGCCCTGGGAGCAGGTGGTAAGCTGGCTCACCGAGGGGCTGGTTCAGCAAGGGGTGGAGGTAACCCTGTATGCTACCGCCGATTCGCTAACCGGCTCCCGGCTTCGCGCGATAGCCCCGGGACCCTATGCTGAAGATCCCGGACTTGATCCCAAAGTATGGGAATGCCTGCATATAGCGGCTTTGTTTGAGGAAGCCGGGCGCTACGATCTAATTCACAATCACTTTGATTTTTTGCCGCTGACCTATTCGGGTTTGGTATCTACTCCAGTAGTAACTACTATACATGGTTTTTCATCTCCGAGGATCCTTCCGGTTTATCAAAAATACAACCGGAAGGTGGGTTATGTTTCGATCAGCGATGCCGATCGCCATCCTAGCCTGAATTACCTGGCCACTGTTTACCACGGCATTCCTGTAGACGAATATTCTTTTACCGGCAGTCCGGGAAACTACCTGCTCTTTTTCGGCAGAATTCACCGGGACAAAGGGACCTACGAGGCAATTCAATTGGCCCGGAATTCCGGTCTGCCGCTGATTATTGCCGGGATTATCCAGGATCAGCAGTATTTTGACCAGTCCGTGGCACCTTATTTGGATGGTGATAAAGTAAAATATATAGGCCCGGTGGGTTCGACAGAGAAAGGAGCCTTGTTGGGGGGGGCGATGGCCCTGATCCATTTGATCAATTTTAACGAGCCATTTGGAATAAGTGTAGTAGAGGCGATGGCCTGCGGCACACCGGTAATCGCCGCTCCCCGTGGTTCCATGCCCGAGCTGATCAATCACGGGGAAACCGGTTTCCTGGTGCAACGAGCTGAAGAAGCAGTTTGCTGCTTGCCCAGGGTGAAAGATCTTTCCCGCAAGCGTTGCCGGGAATGGGTAGAAGCCAATTTTACTGTGGACATAATGGTCAGGCGCTATCTGGAGGTTTATACCCGGATTAGGGAAAAGTAGTGAAGGCAAAGGGGTGAGGCCGTGTCTATTGACAAACTGTTTAGACCCTTAAAAGTGGCGGTTATCTCCACATTTCCTCCGCGGAGGTGCGGTATTGCCACTTATACATATGATTTGACGGACAGTTTCAGGCAGCTTTACACTGCGGGCAATCATAACAGCGTACAGAGCCATTTTGAGTTGATCGCTTTGAACAATACAGCTCAGGGCTACAGCTACGGGCCCGAGGTCAGTTTCCATATCCGCGATCAGCACCGCGGCGATTATCGGCAGGCCGCTGATTTCATTAACGTTTCCCCGGCCGATGTGGTCTGTTTGCAACACGAGTTCGGTATATTTGGCGGTGATGACGGCAACTATATCATATATTTGCTGCAGGCCTTAAATAAGCCGGTGGTTACTACCTTCCATACCATTTTGGCCGAACCTACGCCCGGTCAGAAAAAAACTTTAATTTCCGTCTGCCGGCATTCTGCTCTGGTGGTGGTACAGGCCCAGATGGCGGTGCAGTTGCTGCAAGAGGTTTATGGGATCCCCGAATCAAAAATTATATTGATCCCGCATGGGGCACCGGATGTCCCGTTTCTAGATTCTTCCTTTTACAAGGAACGCTTTCAGGCGGAAGGAAGGATCATGCTGCTTACCTTTGGCTTGCTCGGGCCTAACAAGGGCATTGAGTACGCCATTGCCGCTATGGAAAAAATAGCGGCCAAATTTCCGGAAATTCTGTACATTGTACTGGGAGCAACCCATCCTGAAATCAAACGGCGCTACGGGGAACAGTACCGCCACCGCCTTGAACAACTGGTCAGAGATAAGGGGCTGCAGAGCCACATTACGTTTTACAACCAGTATGTACCTTTGGAGCGGTTGATCGAATTTCTGGTGGCTACTGATATCTACCTGACCCCGTATGTGAATCAGGATCAGATCACCTCAGGCACCCTGGCCTATGCCCTGGCCTGCGGCAAGGCAATTGTTTCCACTCCCTATTGGTATGCCCGGGAATTGCTGGGGGAAGGGCGCGGTTGTCTGGTACCTTTCCGGGATAGTGAGGCCCTGGCGGATGCCCTGCTCAACCTTATTGAAGACGAAAATCTGCGTAACCGCATGCGCAAGCAATCTTATCAATATGGCCGGCAGATGATCTGGAAAGAAGTGGCCCTGAAGTATGTCGCCTCCTTTGAAAAAGCGTTGCAAAGCGACAGCCGGGCTGGGAAATCACTGGATAAAAAGCTGGCGATAACCGGGAGTGCTATCTTACCGGAGATCAAGTTGGATCACCTGTTTGCATTAACCGATAACACCGGCCTGTATCAACATGCCCTGTACACGTTACCGGATTGGAAACACGGATATTGTACGGATGACAATGCCCGAGCCCTGATCGTTACCGCCATGAACTGGCGCCTGTTTAAAGACGAGTGCATTTTACCGTTATTTCGCACCTATCTCAGCTATCTGCTGTATGCCTTTAACCCGGAAATAGGGCGGATGCGTAATTTTTTACCCTACCATCGTCGCTGGGAGGAAGAAGAAGGGTCGGAAGATAGCCACGGGCGTACCGTCTGGGCCTTAGGGTATATTATAAACTACCCACCCGAAGAATCACTGCTGGGCCTGGCCACCCGGATATTTAAACAATGTCTTCCCGTGTTGCCCGATTTTACCTCACCCCGGGCCTGGGCCTTTTCAATTATCGGAGCCCTGTATTACCTTAAAAGTTTTGGGGGCGATCCGGAGGTGCGGGGACTGGTAAAAAAATTGAGCGACCGCCTTTATAATTTGTTTTCTGTCTCGGCTTCCGGCGACTGGTTCTGGCTGGAAGACCTGGTTACTTACGACAACGCACGCATACCGCAGGCCCTGATTACTGCCGGCAGGTATTTTCAAAACAAAAAATTCCTTCAAACCGGATTGCAGGGGCTAAGCTGGCTGATCTCTATGCAAACCGATCCCAGTAACGGACATCTTTCAATAATTGGCAATAAACATTGGTACCGGCGCGACGCTGAAAAATCTCAGTTTGACCAGCAGCCACTTGATGCCGCCGCCTTGGTGGATGCTTGTTATCAAGCCTATCTTGCTACCGGTCAGTCCTGTTGGCAGGCGGCTATGGAATGGGCTTTCAACTGGTTTTTCGGTATTAACGATATTAATCAACCGCTGTTTGATTTTTCCAGTGGGGGTTGTTATGACGGTCTACAACCGGGTGGGGTAAACCAGAATCAGGGTGGAGAATCTACCGTTTCGCTGCTGCTGGCGTTGCACCGCATGCATCTGGCCTCTCACCACGGTTATATCAGGCTTAATGAAACCGCGGCCACCACTTTCAACGGGCGAAGAAGCAGCCCCGGCCAAGCCGGCGGCACCCCGGGGGGTGATTCTCAGGGATGTATGCTGTAATTTTATCCGGTGGCAGCGGAACCCGCCTGTGGCCGCTTAGCCGGGAACAGTTTCCCAAGCAGTACCTGGCCTTGGGTAACCACAAAAAAAGCCTTTTTCAAGAAACCCTGGTCCGGATAAGGCCTGATATAAAGGACGAAAATATAGTCATAGTTTCGCATGTCGCCCAGGAGGCCGATATTCTTCGCCAGCTCACGGATATGGGTGTAGATCCGGAGGAGGTAACGTTGTTGCTTGAACCTCAGCCGCGCAACACAGCCCCGGCGATTGGCCTGGCGGCTTGGTTCCTGGCCCATATCCGGGGCCCGGAAAAAATAATGGCGGTTCTTCCTTCGGATCATCTGATCCCTTCCCGGGAACAGTTTATGGCCTTGCTGGCACAGGGCAAGCAAGCTGCTGAGAAATATGGGTTGGTTACCCTTGGAATTACTCCTGCTTACCCGGAAACTGGTTACGGTTATATCCGCAGGGGGAGGCGCCTGGATGAAGGCACTTACCTGGTGGAAAAGTTTGTAGAGAAGCCTGATCCTAAGCAGGCAGCAGAATATATCAAGGACCCCTGCTTCTTGTGGAACAGCGGAATGTTTATATTCAAGGTGGAAGCTCTGGTGTCTGCATACCGACACCACCTGCCGGAGATAGCCGCTCTTTTGGAGGAGATCAATTGGTCGGGCAGACCCCGGTTGAAGAAAGCATATGAAAGCATGCAATCGATCTCCATAGATTATGGGATCATGGAAAAGACGAAGGAGATAGCGGTTATCCCCACGGGAATTTCCTGGAGCGATATGGGTAGTTTTGAAGCCTATTACCAGATCATGCCCAAGGATGATCACGACAACTATTGCCGAGGAAGAACCCTGCTGGTGAATACCCGTAACAGCCTGGTTCTTTCCGGCTCCCGCCTGGTGGGAGTGGTGGGAGCAGATAACCTGATAGTGGTGGATACTGATGATGCTTTGCTGGTATGCTCCCGGAAGCACACCCAGCAGATGAGGGAACTGGCCGAGGCGCTGGAAAAAGAGTGCGCACAGGAATACATTTGTCACCGTACTGTTCACCGCCCCTGGGGAAATTTTACCACCTTGGAGATGGGGGACACCTACCAGGTAAAAAAGATCAATGTCTTCCCCGGAAAACGTCTGAGTTTGCAAAGCCATCATTATCGCAGTGAACACTGGGTGGTGGTCGGGGGGGAGGCACTGGTTACGATCGGTATACAGAAGCGTCGCTTAAAAACCGGAGAGACCGCCTTTATTCCCTCCGGGACCAGGCACCGCCTGGAAAATACGGGAGACGAAATGCTGGAGGTGATCGAAGTTCAAAACGGCAGCTATCTAGGAGAAGATGACATTGTTCGTTACCAGGATGATTTTGGCCGTGCGCCGGAGCAAAATCTGGATTCGAAACACCTGGAAGATCCCGAACACCACTATCGCCGCTGGCTGAGCTGCCCGCTTCTTGATCAGTCTACCAGGAGCCAGTTGGAAAAAATGGCGGGTGATACCGCCCAGATCTGTAGCTGCTTTGGCGGCGATTTGCAGTTTGGTACCGGAGGAATGCGGGGGATAATTGGCCCCGGCATAAACCGGATGAACCGTTATATAGTGCGTAGAGCAACCCAGGGTTTGGCCGAATATCTCCATGAACTCGAATTGTCCGAAAAAGACAAAAAAGTAGTGATCGCTTATGATACCCGGCAGTTTTCCCATGAATTTGCGGTAGAGGCCTCCCTGGTCCTGGCCGCCAACGGTATACGGGTACTTCTGTTTGATAGCCCACGCCCCACTCCGGAGCTATCCTTTGCCATCCGCAAACTAGGCTGTGCCACCGGGATTGTGATTACTGCCAGCCATAACCCGCCTGCTTACAACGGATACAAGGTTTACGGACCGGATGGGGGGCAGGCGGTTTCCCCGCTTATCGACCTCCTAACGGAAGCGATCGCCCGAGTGGATCTGTTCGAGGGCGTGAAAACCATCACCCGGGAAGAGGCAGAATCGTCAGGCCTGCTGGAACTAATCGGCGAAGATATAGATCGGGCTTACCTGGAAGCGGTTGGATCCCTGTCCTTGTCTGTTCCGCAATCGCGCTTAAAGGTGGTGTATACCCCTTTACACGGCACCGGGGCCTGCTTTATTCCCAACCTGCTCGGCCACAGTGCTTATATCGATCTTTGGGTGGTAGAAGAACAGATGGCCCCTGATCCGCAGTTTACTACGGTTAAAGTACCCAATCCCGAAGATCCGGCTGCTTTTAATCTGGCTCTGGAATTGGCCCGGCGTAAGCAAGCGGAACTGGTTTTAGCTACCGATCCCGACGGCGACCGGGTGGGCTGCCTGGTACGCAATTTTTCCGGGGATTTTGATCATCTTACCGGCAACCAACTTGGTGCCCTGTTACTGGACTATATATTGGAAAGGTTGAGCAAACGGGGCGAACTGCCGTCAAATGGAGTAATGCTAAAAACCATTGTTACCGGAGATCTGGGAAGAAAAATTGCCGACCACTACGGTGTCAAAACCATAGAAACACTGACCGGCTTTAAATATATCGGTGAAAAGATAAACCAGTTTGAACAAACCGGGAAACATCGATTTCTGTTTGGTTATGAGGAAAGCAATGGATTCCTGGCAGGAACCTTCGGGCGGGACAAAGATGCGGTGGGGGCCTCCTTTTTGATTGCAGAGATGGCCGCCTACCATAAACAGCATGGGGGAAAAAACCTGCTACAGGTGCTGACCGATCTTTACCAAAAACATGGCTACTTCCGCGAGGATCTTGTTTCCATTGAGCTCCAGGATATGAATGGGGCAAAAAAATATATGGACACTTTTGACCGGATCCCAGCGGAGGTGGCCGGGGAAAAGGTAATCCAAAAAAGAGATTATTTTCAGTGCAAGCGCTGGGATCTGCCCGGTGGGCAGGAACATCCCATTGAGCTGCCCTGTGCCGAAGCCCTTTATTATCTTCTGGAGAGCGGTGCCTGGTTCTGTATCCGCCCCTCGGGGACTGAGCCAAAGGTAAAAATATATTTTTCGGTCAGCGCCGGTAGCGCCGAACAGGCGGAAACAAAACTGGAGCAATTAAAACAGCAGGTTCTTTCCTGGCAGTCCGGTAGATCATAAAGTAGAGGTGGGGGTGGGTTCAGGAAACAAGAAACCGGGAGCAGGCGGCAGGAAAACCGGTTGCCATGCCTGCCGGCAGTTGAAACATGTGACTTTCTTTAAAAGACCCGCAGGGGTGAGACATGTCTCGCCACAAACTGCTTCACGCCCTTGCCTCCCCCCACTATCAAGCCAGATAACAGGCCAGCTGGTGGGCCCAGGCCAGCAAATTCTCATCAGCCCAAAAAGGAGCTATCAACTGCAGCCCCAGGGGAAGCTTGTGGGCAGATCTATTTATCGGGATGGTGATCGTGGGCAGGCCCGCATAAGTCCAGGGAAGGCTCATGGCCGGATCTCCGGTGAATGCTATCCCTTCCGGGGCGGGGCCCCGGGTGGAGGGAGTAGCCCACAAATTGATGCCTGTTTCCTGCATCAGGGCTTCCAGGCGGCAACGCAACTCACTTTGCCCGAGGCGGGCCTCCTCCAGTTCTTCCGCCGAGATTTTTTGCCCTTTCTGGATAATCTGTGCCGTGCGAGGCCGATAAAGTTCTTTATAGCGGGAGAACCATGGGGTATGCATAAGAGCAATCTCTGCCGAGGCCATTTGGTTATGTTTCCGGGCAAGGGCCTCCGCATCCTTAAGCGCAGGCACCCTAATTATTTTTATACCGGTGGTGGCCAGCCGGGTCAGCTGCTGTTCGAATGCCTTCCGGGCCTCCAGCCCGGCCTGATCCAGGTATGGCCCTTCGGGAACCCCCAGAATCGGCTTTCCAGGAGCGGCGCCTTCCGGATGCCAGTCCCGGCAAAGGATCCTTGCTGCTATTTCTGCCCCTGCCAGATCCTGCGTAAATAGCCCCAGCTGGTCTAAGGAGGGGGAAAAATAGACCAGCCCGGTGGTAGGAATGCGGTTATAACTGGGCTTAAACCCTACAATTCCGCAAAAAGCCGCCGGCCGGGTCACCGATCCCATGGTTTGAGTACCCAGGGCCAGGGGGCACATCCCGGCAGCCACCGCTGCTGCCGATCCACTGCTGGAGCCGCCTGGAGTATGGTTGAGGTTATGAGGATTGCGGGTGGGGCCGGGCTCAAAATAAGCAAATTCAGTGGTCACTGTTTTGCCCAGCACTATTGCGCCCGCCCGCCGCAATATCTTTACACAATCTGCTTCAGGCCCCTCAAACAGATCCGGATCCAGAAGCGAACCGGCCCTGGTGGGGAATCCCTCCACTCTTAACAGGTCTTTTACCCCTACCGGAATACCGTAAAGAGGTGGACGCCCGGCCGGATCGGGATAGTGTTTCTTTAAATCGACAGCTTCTGCCCACAGGCGCTTTTTGAGGCCCTTTTCTGGAAGGAAGGCCCGGATCTCCGGCTCCACTTTTTCGATATGTTTGCAGAGTTCGACAATATATTGTTCAAGGTCAACTACTCCCTGACGCAATTTTTGTAAGATAGGCTGTAATGGGGTGGAATAAACGTGCATTGGTCATTCCTCCTTATCAGGTAAAATATTACAAATATTCCGGAGATCAGGATAACCATTGTGGCAATTATATCGGCAACCCCACAAGTGTGTCAACTGCGCCGGTGCAACAAGCCAATAGATATAAGGATAGATCTCCGCTATTGCTGTTTGATTTATGTCAGGCGGAAAACAAACATATTTTTGGCCTTCCCAGGCTGTGAGCATATAGTCTGTTGATTGGAGTAGTTTGAAGATTTTGAGGCAGGATTTACAGGCTGCGGGAAGTAATACATGGTGTTGAAATCAATCAATTTTAATCGGAATCTGTTAATCGGTAGAAGCCCTTTCAGGCGCTTTTAACTCTGAATGCAACAGGGACTTCTAAAATAGCAGCGGCATAAGATAAACACAAAGCCAATTAGAGCGAGGAGAAAAATGGATAATTCGTTTGCCTTAAGAATTTCCGACCTTATCTCTAGATTAGAAAGCATTCGCTCCAATCTTTACCCGTTGGATTGGGATTCGGATCCATTGTATCTGGTTATCCGGGAACTACGGCAGATTGCCGCCGAGGCGGAATCGACCGGTGGAGCCTGAACCTTGTAGTAAAAGACAGTATTAAATATCCAACGACCATGAAGTGAGCCTCGCCCTGCAACTTCAAAATTTTCAAGGACCCCAGATGCCGGATAAAGCCAA
>CAYXBB010000023.1:0-27214 GCA_964463285.1 uncultured Syntrophomonadaceae bacterium
ATGGAACCCCGCCCCTACCACCGGGTTCAGGGAAATCGGGAAACATGCCATAACCAGGTACATCTGCCGCCGGAGGGGGTGGAACCCCGCCCCTACCACCGGTTCGGGAATAATCCAACCCTTTTGGTGGTAAAAGATTTTAGTTGTCCAATGATTTTGTGTAGGGGCGGGGTTCCATCCCCGCCCAAAATAATTATGGCATGGATATGATTCGGCATAATAATATATTTGTCAATCAAAACATCCGGATTGTGGTTTTCAATAAAATTTACGGTTTTTACGATTTCCTTTCCAAGCAGGGTCAGGCCCGAATCCGGACCTCCTGTTCCCTTCGGGGGCGTTGTTTAAAATCCGGGAGCACGGTCTGAATAAGACCGGTTACCTCTTCCGGGGTGGCGGTCCAACCGGAACGGCCGACTGTTTTCAGCAGCCTTTCCAGGGCCGCCATGTTGATGCCGTCGGGGCGGGCTACAAAGATGCGCCGGTGAAGGGTGGCGCTTACCCCCTCCTGGGCAGTCAGGATCTCCTCGTAAAGCTTTTCCCCGGGGCGGATGCCGGTGTATACAATTTTTATATCTTTATCCGGCTCAAAACCGGCCAGGCGGATCATCTGTCGGGCCAGGTCTACAATTTTTACCGGCTCCCCCATATCCAGAACAAAAATTTCTTGGCCTTCACAGATGGCCCCGGCCTGAATTACCAGTTGCACCGCTTCGGTGATAGTCATGAAGAAGCGAGTCATCCCGGGATGGGTTACTGTAACCGGTCCCCCGCGGGCAATCTGTTTCTTAAACAGGGGTACTACACTTCCCCGGCTGTCCAACACGTTGCCGAAACGCACTGCGGCGAATTTGGCCCGGCTGCCATCCCGGAAAAAATGTTGGGCGATCATCTCTGCCACCCGCTTGGTAGCCCCCATCACCCCGGTGGGGTTAACCGCCTTATCGGTGGAGATAAGGATAAAGGTTTCTGCCTGAAATTGTTTGGCGGCCCGGACCACATTCCAGGTGCCCAGTATATTGTTTTTAACCGCCTCCGCCGGGTTATCTTCCATCAGGGGGACATGCTTGTGGGCGGCCGCATGAAACACTACCCGGGGCCGGTAACAGCTAAACACGGAATTTATGGCCGGTTCGTCTTTGATATCCACAATTACCGGCACCAAGTCCAACCCGGTAAAGTTCGCCAGCAGCTCCTGGTGAATGTCGTAAATGCTGTTTTCTCCGTGCCCCAGCAAAACCAACCTGGCAGGAGCAAAGCGGGCGATCTGGCGGCAAAGCTCGGAGCCGATGGAGCCGCCGGCCCCGGTAACCAGAACGGTCCGTTCCGACAGGTAACCGGCCATGGAATTTAAGTTCACCTTTACCGGTTCCCGGCCCAGGAGGTCCTCCACCTGCACCTGGCGGATCCGGCTGACCACTACCCCCTGTCCCTCCTCATTATAGAGGGCGGGCAGGATCTTGAGAAATACCGGGGTAGTATGGCAAATATTTACGATTTCCCGGATTATATTCCGGGGAGCGGAGGGAATGGCGATAACGATTTCTTTAACACCGTATTTTTCCACCAGGTAGGGTATGCTTTCCCGGTTTCCTAAAACCGGAAGACCCGCCAGTTTTTGATTCTGCTTGATAGGGTTATCGTCTACAAACCCTATGGGATAAAAACTACCGTGGTTTTGTTTTTTTATTTCTCCGGCCACCAGCGCTCCGGCGTCGCCGGCACCGACAATCAGCACCGGGATACCGGCCCGAAGGGGCAGCAGGAACGACCAGCGCTGCCTGAACAGGCGCAGAGAAATCCGACTGCCGCCGATGAAAAGCAAATTCAACAACCAGGAGAAAGCAAATATCGAACGCGGCAAGAGCAAACCTCCGCCACCTCTGATCAGGGCATAAGCAACCGCGGCGTTGACCAGGGTAGCCAGGGTAACCGCGCCGGCAATGGAAGATATATCATCCAGGCTCGCATACTGCCAGAGCCGATTATAGAGGCCAAACAGATAAAATATAGCCAGGCTGACGCCGGTAAAGATCAGAGCGACGGTAAGCCTGTACGAATCCAGGTAGTGGGCGGGGATAGCTCCGTCAAAGCGCAGCCATAGGGCCAGCCACAGCGCCAAATTTACCAGAAAGGCATCTACAATTATAAGCAAAATCATGCGCCGGATACGGCTCATTACGACCCACTCCTGCCGGATGTCTGATTTAAGATTTAAGCTACAAGGCAGTAACCTCAAGCGATAACCTCAAACAAATAACTTCTCTACGGTATTTTGTTATTCCTGCCGGGAGACCCTACCTTTTAAATACAGGCGCCGGAAAAAGAACCCCGGGGCGGCAGATTGGGCAAAACCACAATTTAATCGGGGTATGGGGGGGGCAGGGGGGCAGGGGGGATTTCATATCCTTATTACTAAGTCCACCGGTTTTTGCTCAACTAGCACGGGCGGGGATGGAACCCCGCCCCTACGAATGGTCCCTGTTTTCACGGGCGGATAGACTCGTCCGCCCCTACGATCTGGGTAGGTGGTTTATCCGGCAGGCCGGGCCGTCCGCCCCTACCGCTACGGGCGGGGATGGAACCCCGCCTCTACGAATGTTTCCTGTTTCAAGGGCGGATAGACTCGTCCGCCCCTACGATCTGGGTGGGTGGTTTATCCGGCAGGCCGGGCCGTCCGCCCCTACGGGTTTGTTTTTGAATTTCCCAGCAAGGGGTGGGTGGCAAACCCCGCCAGATAGACCCATAAAATTGTGTAAAAATTTGTGCGCAGGATCATGGTTTCAAACCCCTGGTGGAACAGAAAAGCCGTCAGCAGAGATCCGGCCGCCGCCAGGGCCAGCGAATTGTCTGTTTTTCCGGAAGATAAGTGTTTCAGGGATCTCTTCCAGCCGACGACAACCCCGATCAGCCAGAAACCTAAAAATATAGCCAGCCCTACCAGGCCGATCTCAACCAAGACGCTGAGATAAACGCTGTGCAGGTGCACCAGATTTGAATTGCTTAAGATCGTTTCGCCCGAGACACCAAACCCGCATCCGGACACAGGCTTGCTCTGGATCGCCTTCCAGGCCGTTTCCCACAACGCCGCCCTTCCAGAGAGATATTCTGCCGGTAATCCTCCCGGTAGATATTTAAGCAAGGGATCAAAAAATATTAGAGCGCCGGCCGCAGCCCCCATAAACAACAGCGCTCCCTTGACAAGCCGGCTCGCTGCGCGGCGAGAAGTTAACATCCACAGCAGGAGGGCCCCGACCACGGTTGCCCCAATGCCCGCCCGGGATAGGGTGGACAACAGCACTGCCCATTGGAGCCCCCCCGCCAGCAAGAACTTAGCAGTGCCGATGCGCCGGGCTTTATAAAGGGCCCAGGTTAAAATCAAAGAAAAGACCAGCCAGGCCGCCAAGGTATTGGGGTTGCCGGTAAGGGAGGAGACCGTTGGCCGGGAACCTGTAAAATAAACCGCCTGTGATATTTTAAAAGGGCCGAAATCCAATACCTGTAACTGCCATCGGCCAAAGGGAATGGTTCTACCGGTCACCATGAGCGTGAGGGCAATCAAAGAGAGACCGGTTCCAAAAAATACAAACCCCCGGGCAAACCTCCAGAAGGTTTCCACCGGTTGCGAATCGGCATAGATCAGCAATATCAAAACAAATGGAGGAAAGCAGATCATCAAACACCGGATAAACGATAAGGTTGCATAGCCGCTCCAGAATACGGAAAACAGGGACCATGCAAACAGGGTTAGCCATAACAGTAACATCAAAAAGGAAATCCTGGTGAGGTGCACCTTAATAAAAGGAACTACCAGCAAAGAAATTGTTACCTGCAACGTCAACATGAAGGCGGTAGCCAAAGGGATAAGCCGAACCGCGGGTGCAGATTCCAGGGTTAGAAACAGAGTAGCCAGTAAAATGACTACAATAGCGGATCCGGGAAGATTTTTGATAACCGCGCCTCGGGGGCCGGAAACATTTTTTGTAGCTTGAATATTCATTTATTGCCTCACAAAATTTCCACTGGATTCCGGATATTGTTTCCGAGCTGTTTTCCGGGAATCCTTCCGGGATTCCGTGAATTACGGAAACCGGAACTGCATCCTGCCCGGCCGGCCGATCGGTTTTCCACCTCTCCCGGCTAGCTAATTATAGCGCATGAGTCATGATTTTTCTGCATTTTTGCGGCTATGCTAGATTTAATCCGCTTTATGCCCGCTTACCGACTGCTGCCGGCAACCGGAGAAGCGCTGACAAATAGATACCTGGAGGGGATATTTTTAAGGGGATTTTAGGGTTGCTTAAGGGTCCGGCCCGTAATATAATGAGAAAGGTAGGTTTGCGGCTTCAGGGGCCATTAGCTCAACTGGCAGAGCAGCTGACTCTTAATCAGAAGGTTGTAGGTTCGATTCCTATATGGCCCACCAAAATTTTTATATCACCTAAGCGGGTACTGCCAACCAATGTTCCGGCGGGGTTTCCTGTGAAATGATCGAAATCACCCCAAATTTTTTCCTTTAGCTGCGGTATGTTGCTATGCGTGAGATGATTTGCAAAGAAAACAAAATCCTTGCCGCCCACTAAAGACGCTTCTCCCCGCACATTTGCCTGGTCATTATTATAATATACAGCCTGGTTTAAATAAATTTTAAATTTATCTTTGGGCGCGCCCTGCCATTGATTTTTATGCCGGCAGAGGATAATATAATAAGGAAAACGCGCCTGTAGCTCAGTGGATAGAGCAGCGGCCTTCTAAGCCGTTGGCCGGGGGTTCAAATCCTCCCAGGCGCGCCATTTTGAAATGAAAAGGATGCCTATGCTATCGGGGTTTAGCGGGCATCCCCTTTTTTTATATATTTATCGCCAAATCCTTGAATTTTAATGAAAATAGTCCGGCAGTAGTCCAAAGTGAGTCAACAAGGAACCTTAATTGGATCCCAAGATTCAGCTCTTTTTGGTTTTTGCCTGTTTTATGATTGTTTCAATGCCTATATTATCAAGCCAAGCAGATCGCTCCCTAGTGTAATTACCGTAACCAGAATCGAATTGCTGCATAAATTCAACCATATCTACAGGGCCAAGCTTTTCTAATAAAGCCTCAAGACCTATTTTGCGTATAGTATTTATATCCCTTGTTTTGCTACTCATTACCAAACACCTCCATAAACCAATTTACCGGATTTACTGCCTCGACATTTAATTTTAATCTTTTTGTTACCTTTAGTAAATTTTTATCAGTTGTTAAAAACACATCTGCGTTGGCATACTCTGCGGAGGCCACATGTAGACCATCAAATGCTTTTAGACCAAAATTTAGAAATTCATATGCACGTTTTATGATTATTTCATTTAACGTTACTTTTTCTTTTGCTAACGAGTAAAGCTTGTAGACCTTAATTTTTTTCCATTCATCAGGGATTTCCCCAATTTCAATATCAATCACTTCGCTTGATAATAGATGCCATTGACCCTGCATACATTTTGATAAAATAGCCAGTATTGCATCGCTTTCAATTCGTATTTTATCTTGCGTTTGATCATCAAACGGCCTATTAAGACAGCAAACATCCATATAAATTTTCATCAGTAGTACCCCTCACGTTTTCATATTATACAGTAATTTTAAAAAATAATAAAGGGGCCGCTATTCCGATCGCCGGGTGTTTTGAGAACTATCTATTAACATTTTCATAGGCGTTCCGGTATTATGATAGTGTATATAAAATCGAAACCAACAGACTTCTAAGCCGTTGGCCGGGGGTTCAAATCCTCCCAGGCGCGCCATCTGCTTATTCTATGGAATAATTTCCCCAACATGTCATTTTTTTAAAAAATTCCTATCATTTTTTGGACAAACCTGCTATAATTTGTTAACAGAGATATCCTGACCGATAAGGGCAAACCTTTCGAAAGAAAGGGACGCAAAACCATGGATCTAACGCCCGTCAAGGGCCATGATCGCCAGGTTGCCGAAACAGGTTTTTTGTTTTTCGGCTATCGGTCCCCTAAGGAGGGGACATTATGCTAGGCCTGTTCCGCAAACGTTATCCAAAATATCTGTTAATAGCAGCAGTGCTGCTGATAGTCTGGCTGGCCGCCGGGGAGATTGTTTCCGGCAGTAACCCAAACGGGTATATGTTTTACCGGGATCAGCCGGTGGTCTCTCACCCGGCAAAAGGCTGTTTGGAGGAATCCGAAGAGGCAGAGGATAGTCATCCCGAAATTGATGCTCAACGGGGCTCCAACGAAAAAATCCCGAAGGATCCCCAAGAAGACGACGGCAGCACTCCTCCTCTTTCCCAAAATGGTGTCGGCGATTCTTTTTTACCGGAAGATGGGCCGGAGCTAGGCTGCAAAACTGCCGGACCTGCAAATACGGCAGGCTTGGAGCCGCCGGAGGTTAAATCGGCCTCAAGCTCACCCCTCCCGACCGACACCGGATCTTCTCCGCCTATTAGCGGGAGCCCGCAGGCTTCCGCACCGGCTGCAGCCACCAACACTCAGCCCGCACCGCCGGAGTTGCCTGCAGATCCACCCGCCGCCACCGCCCAGACTACCCCCTCCCCACCCTACTCTCTGGGCAAGGCCCATAATCGCCGACTCACAATCCGGATAACACTCAAAAATTCCGAGGATACCGGATCGCAGAATATCCGCCTGCAAATGCCTCTCCTGGGCAGATTGGGCTCTCCTTATCAGGTGCTGGGAAGTGAAACCTTTAGCCTGGAGCCGGTAGAGATAACCGAGGGAGATTTCCGTAGCCGCATTGCTCATTTTTTGATACCCAGCCTGCCTCCCGGCGGAAGTACCTGCATTTCCGTCACCTACGAACTAAAGGTGCATCCCATTACCGCCAACTTCTTGGCTTATACGGGTGGGAACAATGCCGGATCGGAAGCCCTTTTTTTGCAACCATCCACCGGCATTGAAAGCAGCCACCCCGAGATTGTATCCAGGGCCGAACAGATAACTTCCGGAGCTAAAGATAATTTGGAAAAAGCCCGGGCAATTTATAAATTTGTGCAGCAGCATATGCGCTACGATTCAAGCGCCGCTTGCCGAAATCAGGGAGCACTGTCGGCGTTGAGACAAAAGGCAGGGGTATGCGAGGATTATGCAGCGCTATTTGTAGCGCTTTGCCGGGCGGTAGGCCTTCCCTCTCGCCAGGTAAACGGATATGCCGACCCCAAAGGCACCGGTGAACACTGGGATCAGCTTGGCCGCCCCCTTTCTTTAAAAGGTTGCCGCCATAGCTGGGCGGAATTTTACCTGGAGGGGATGGGCTGGCTGCCGGTGGATCCAACCATGAATATGGCTTCCCGGGACCTTAAATATTTCGGCTCCCTTCCTTGCTCCAGCCATATTGCCCAGAACTATTTCGATCAATCAGTCCGCATCAAATTTCAGGGAGGCCGGCTGGAGGCGCTCTGGGATGAGGAACTAGGCTGACCCAAGGGGTTGACCGGAAAGAATCCGGATCGGTTGATCCCCGCTCTGTTTCACCAGGCGCCCCCCGGGTAAGGGGTTAGCCCCGGAAATTTCTAAAGCCGGGGCGAGAATCTTATATGAGTGAGCCAACAACGTGGGGTAAGGCTTTTATATGAGTTAACACGGTGCCCGGGATGCTTGGTTATTTGGGAAACTCAATTCTTGGTGGGGTATTCGAATTTAAATCGACTTTACCGCCTTCTTTGTAAAACACCGTATAATCCGAATCATGGTTTTCCTTAACCTGTTTTAAAGGATTTAGCTGTAATTTTACTTCTTGTCTGGTAACAACCGGAAACTCATAATGCACGTTCTTGTATTTTATCTCTTTTCCGCTCTCTATCCTTTTCTTCGTAAATTTCAAATGATCCCCAAGCCTGTTTTTGATAATTTCATTGGAATATTCAACAATGTTATCAAACTGTCCCCTAATCATCTGCTTAAAATTTTTATCAATTTCCACCCCGATACTGTTCCTCTGATTGCCCATGGCGGCCAACATGGTTGTACCCGTGCCTAGAAAAGGATCTAATACGGTATCCCCCTTAATTGAAAACATATTTATAAGCCGGTGCGCCAGTTCAAAGGGATAAGCGGCACTTCTGTCTCTAGTTTTGCTGTTAACCAGCCTTTGGTTTACTCCTTTTAAATCTTCCCATACATCGGAAAACCATATATTCCTTTCTTCCCAAAAATAGGCGCTATCCCGCCTTATCTGTTTCTGCGCAGGAGCCTCGAATTCCCGTTTCCCGCCTTTCCGAAAAATCAATATATATTCGTGTTCTAAAGTAACATACCCCCCGGGGGGCAACATCCCCGAGCCCATAAATTTATTGGGGGCGTTGGTCTGTTTTCTCCAGATTATAGAGGGGAGCGCAACAAGTTCATTTTGTATAAAGTGCTGTATAACCCTGGAATGGTTGGTAAATAACTGAAAAAGCCCATCGTTGGTTCTGGTGGCGTCACCGATATTTATACAGGCTATTCCGCCTTTACGTAGCACCCGGATTGCCTCGTCCCATGCTTTATCCAGTTCCCGGTGCATTAGCTCAAAAGCCCGGCTACTCTGATTGTTTCTCAGCAGGTTTTCGATTTCTGAATTTTGCAAAGCAAATGTTTCATCCCACATCTCTATCATCGGGTAAGGTGGAGATGTTACCACTAAATCTACGCTGCTGTCTTTAATCTCCTCAAGATTCTGGGCATCGCCAATTATTAGCCGGTGGTCTGTACGGATCATTTAAGGGCCTCCATTTGTAAAATAGGTAGTGGACAGACAGCACCCGGCGCCTGGAGAACACCGGGGCGGTTTGGTGGTATAAGGGCCGGGTTTTACCTAACCGAACAAAAAATTTGCCAACAGCCCCACCAGGGAGGGAATTGCTATATATATGGAATATTTAAGGGCCACAAAACGGGGACCTAAAAAGGTAAATTCATAGGGCAGGTGCCCCACATTAATCATGCCCCAGGCGGTGATCATGGCCACCGCCGTCCCGATAGTTACACTTTCCCGGAAAACCGCATCAAACAAGGGGAAAAAGGCATAAGGTCCCCCTTGGATAAGAGCGCCGATCACCGGCCCGATAATTATACCCTTCCACCCGGATTCTGCCCCCAACCAGGCATGTAAAGTTTTTTCAGGTATTAATATATTCATGAAACCCACCAGAACAAATGCACATAACAGGAGCGGTAGAACGGCCAAAAGCATTTTCTTGGCTTCCTTTAAAGCCTCTACAAGTTTACTCTGCCGGTAGGCAAGGAACAAAACTATTATGGCCATTATAGATAGTATTACAAATGCGCTAGTCACTTTTAGTTCCGCCTCTTTCTTTTTTTTGGCCTTTCATCTGCAGTTGCGCCACCTCGGCTCTGATTTTATCTGCATAATCGGGTAAAAAGATATTTACGGCTCCCCCCGCCAGGATGGGAATGGCAAAGGTGATTAAAAAGCGAATAATGGTTATTTCCACACCCACAAAAGCTACCTCAATCGGTATCCGGCCGATGTACCAAAGGGTTTTGGCTGCCACAAAACTGATCATGGTGCCGATATTGGCTCCCGACACTATAAGTGTAGCCATCAACGGATAGAAAAAAAAGGGTCCGCCGGGAACCAGGGCGCCCATTAATGTGCCGAAAAGCGGCCCTTTCCAACCGGCCTCTTTGCCCAACCACCTGGTCACCATGTCCTCCGAAATCAACGTGGAAACCGTACCGGCAACTATAAAGGCAATAATTATAAGAGGGAAGACCTCAACAAGGGTTTTCCCTCCCGCCATAAATCCTTTGCCGACCAGTGAGGGGCCTCCCTGGAAAAAAGATATTAAAACTAATATTAAAGCAACTAAGGCCATGCCCAGAGTAGTTTTATTCACGTTTAACCCATCACCATTCTTTATAGTTAATCTAATCAATTTTGAGGCGGCAGCCCCGGTAATATTAGGGCCTCCGGGGTTGACACCGATTAAAATATTAAATATACCACCGGCACAATTCTTGGGTTGTTCTACATAATGATATCGTAATTTTGAAATGGAGGCGACCGAAATTGACTTTATTGCTAAACCTCTTCCTTTAAAACCGACAAAAACACCTCTACCAGTTCAGGATCAAATTGCCCTCCGGAGCAACGCTTGAGTTCTTCCACCGCAGCTTGTTTGCTCATAGCCTTGCGATACGGGCGATCGGTGGTCATGGCATCGTAGGCATCCACTATGGCCAGAATGCGGCACTCCACGGGGATCTCTTCCCCCTTGATGCCCAAAGGATAGCCGCTGCCGTCCCAGCACTCATGGTGCTTTAGGATCAGATCCGCCACCCCGGACAAGCCGCTGGAAGAAAGGGCAATACGGTAACCTTTCACGCAATGAAGGCGCATGGTTGACAGCTCCTGATTGTTTAAAGGCCCCGGTTTAAACAATATGCTATCCGGAACACCTATCTTGCCCAGATCGTGTACCTGGGACAGAAGGATCAGATCGGAGAGTTGTTTCGAGGAAAGTTTAATTTTCTCAGCGGTTAACCGGCATAGTTTTTCCAGCCTTCGGGTATGGCCTTCGGTAATAAAATCTCTTTCCCCCAGGGTGGCCAGAAGGGTTTTGATCATCTGGGTTCTGGCATCCGTCCCCTTGTAGAGCTTAACCCGATACATATGTTCATCGGCATCTTTATAGGTTTTATCAAGCGATTCTTGCCCATCCTGGGAGGTAGCCTGACCAATGGAAACACTGAGCGGCAAATGAGTCCGGCGGTTGCGGTTGTATTTGTCTATCCGGGAGTAAATGCGGCTTACTATCTGTTCACCGAAAACACTACCGGTGCAGGGAAGAAGGGCTGCAAACTCATCGCCTCCTACCCGGGCCAGGACATCCGAGCCCCGCAGCGATCCTTTTAATATTTTAGCGCAGGCTTTTAAATAATTATCGCCCCGGTGATGACCCATTGCATCATTAATAACCTTAAGCCCATCAAGATCGGCAGAAAGAATGGTTACCGGAAATTCTCTGCTTTTGCTTAAACGCTTCAACTCATTTTCAAAATAGGCCCGGTTGTAAAGCCCGGTTAACTGATCGCGCAGGCTCAGGTATTGAAGCCGATCTTCGATTTGTTTACGCTCGGTAATCTCCCAGTACTGCCACATATGCCCCACCAGGCTGTTATTTTCCCCCAGTACCGGTGTATAGTCCTGCCAAAATACCCGGCCGTCGGCAAACTTTACCTCCTCGTAATGAATTGCTGTTCTGCCGGCTACCAGCTCTGCCAGGCGAAGAACAAAATGATCCGGATCAGCAACCAACAATTTTGCCGGCTCAATCAAATAAGAGCTTTTTTTTCCGTAAAGCTCTTGGGGAGAGTCCGGGATAGAAAACATTTCACAGATGGCTCGATTGGCCAGAATAATATTTTGTCGGTAATCTTCCACAAATAAAGCACAGCCCATGTGTTCCAATAACAGGGGAAATAAAGCCTCTCGTTTATGCCAACGGCCTTGTTCGCTTTTTTCCCTGAAGATCCCACAAAATATGGTAAGACACCCTCTTTCGTTTAAAAAAACCCGTTGTTTAAAGAAAAAATAAGTATTACCATCGATTTGATCAATTCTATATTTATCTATATATTCCTTTTCATTTGCGGTTATATTTACCCGATAACCGGGTAATCAGGTAATACCATGCTCGGGGTTCCAATTTTGCCGATATTCAAATTTAGTTGCCACCGCCTGGTGGTTTATGGTAAGGTATTAAAAAATATTAGGGGAAATTTGGGGAGGGATTTCGACATGTATTGGCCAAAAAAAGGGTCGCTTAATACTGGAGAAACGGTAACCCTGGCCCTGCAAAGAGCCCGGGAGCTAAATCTTAAACACCTGGTAGTAGCCTCCAGCACCGGCACAACCGCTGAAAAATTTTTGGGAAGCAATCTGAAGCTGGTTTGTGTAACTCGCCATTCCGGTTATGCCGCGCCCGGAGAAAATGAAATGGATGCCCAGATGAGGCGACGCTTACAGCAGCAGGGGGTAAGCGTGCTCACCACTACCCACCTGCTGGCCGGAGTAGACCGCTCTCTCCGAACAAAATTCCAGGGAATTTACCCGGCGGAGATTATCGCCATGGCTTTACGAATGCTGGGACAGGGATTAAAGGTATGCGTGGAGATCAGTGTAATGGCGCTCGACGCCGGGCTGGTACCCTACGGGGAAGAGATCATAGCAGTAGGGGGCAGTTCAAGGGGCGCCGATACGGCCTGCATCATTGTCCCCTCTCATGCCAACACCTTTTTT
Organism: uncultured Syntrophomonadaceae bacterium; assembly: GCA_964463285.1. GTDB lineage: Bacteria > Bacillota > Dethiobacteria > DTU022 > DTU022 > JAAZLS01. The sequence goes on from CAYXBB010000023.1 coordinate 12,274, forward strand.
GACACGGTGGTGAAGGAGATCATCTGTATGCCCAGGGAAAAGTAGCCATAAGGCGGAGCGGTAACCGTTAATCTTCGGGATAACCCGATAATAACCACCAGAATCCACAATTTAACCCGGTAACCCGGGTAAATTGTGGGGTTTAATCTGTTTGCTCGGCGGGTGTTTCATCCTCTTCCAGGGGTATGCCCAGTTTTTCCGACAGAATTTCCGCCACCTGTTCTATCTCATCTACCTGTTGTTTTAAAGCCAGGGTTTGGGATTCAAACCGTTCTATCTCCTCTTGCTGCACCCGGTTTACTTCTCTCAACACTCGGGCTTCATGCGCTTCGTGCAAACGCTGGCGATAGGTGTTTAAAAATATAGTCAGAACAATTGTAGCCACAATAAAGAGGGATACCGCCACCTGTATCGCTGCCAGCGGCAAACGAATACTAAAAGTAGATTCTTCGTGGTGCGGTACAATCATGATGGTAAACCAGCGTCCTTTTATACCCATCCAACATCCCTCCCCGGGAAAACTTACCTTTACCGAAACAGAAGGGCTGTCCTCCCCCTGATCAAGAATATTCGCAACCCCAGGTTTTTGTAATTCGACACCACCGATAGATATCCCTTTTTTGTACTTGCCCGAAGAGGATGGTGGAGGTTACAATTAACTGGTGAGTTAAAATTCGCCTTTGCAGACATGAAAAAATACCTTTATCCCGGAGGAAATTCCATGGGCAGTGTGGAGATAGAAGCGGTGATTATAGGCGGTGGAGTGGTCGGGCTGGCAGTGGCCGCCGAGCTGGCCCGTAAAAATCGCAAGCTGTCGGTGGCCCTGCTGGAGCGACACGATCGGTTTGGGCAGGAAACCTCCAGCCGTAACAGTGAGGTAATTCACGCCGGCATATATTACCCCGAGCACAGTTTAAAAGCCAGGTTATGCGTGGAAGGCAAGCATCTGCTCTATCGGTTCTGTGAACTACAGGGGATCCCCCACCGGCGGATAGGAAAATTGATCATCGCCCGTAGCCCACAGGAGGCCGATCTTCTGGGGCCCATAGTTAAAAACGCGGAGAAAAACGGGGTTACTGACCTGCAGATTTTAGATTCCCGCCAGATTTCAAAAATGGAGCCGCATTTAAAAGCCTCCGCCGCCGCCTGGTCCCCTTCCTCCGGCATCCTAGATTCCTACCGGCTGATGAGCTGTCTGGAATACCTGGCCAAGCAAAACGGGGCCTGGCCGGCCTACCGGCACCAGGTAACCGGCTTGCAGCCGCATAGTGGCGGGTTTGAAGTTCAATTTACAAACCCGCAGGGGAAAACCGATTCCATACGCTGCCGTTGGTTGATAAACTGTGCCGGCCTGCACGCCGATCAGGTGGCTTCCTGGATGGGAATTGATGTAAAAACGGCAGGTTACCGCATTTTCCCCTGCAAGGGGGAATACTATAGTCTCCCTTACAGCAAAGCCGAACTGGTTTCCAGACTGGTTTATTCCATCCCGCTTAAAGATTCCCCCGGCCTGGGAGTGCATGTAACCAAAACACTTGACGGCAAGTTGCGCCTGGGCCCAAACGCCATATATGTTAAGGAAATTGATTACCGGGTAGACCCGACCCATGCTCCGCAATTTTACCGGGAGGCCAAACACCTGTTGCCTTTCTTAAAGCCGTCGGATCTGGAACCCGAAATGGCCGGCATCAGACCCAAACTACAGGGTCCCGGTGAGCCGTTCCGGGATTTTGTGGTCCGCCACGAGGCGGACCGGGGGTTGCCGGGGGCTATCAATTTGATCGGTATCGAATCGCCCGGGCTTACCGCCTGTTTAAGCCTGGCACAAACTGTAACCGAGTTGGTGGGTTAACTCTCATTGCCGGTCAGGACCCTAGTTAAATCCCTAACAGTGGGAACAATGACATCCGGCCCGGCAGCCATTAACTCCTCCGGGGTACCGAACCCGTAGGTTACCGCCACCGAGCTAATTCCGTTAACCTTTGCTCCTAGAATATCGTATTTCCGGTCACCAACCATAACGGTGGACCGGGATCCTGCGCCGTTACCCGCCGCCTTCAGGGCACAGGCGATCACCTCGGGCTTCTCCACCCTGGTGCCATCCAGATTGCTGCCCATAATCAGAGAAAAATATTTGTCCAGATGAAGATGAGAAAGTAGTTTGATTGCAAAGACAGTCGGTTTAGAGGTCGCTACCACCAGGTTTTTACGGCGGGTGTGGAGAAGGTGCAACAATTCCGGAAGGCCCGCATAGGCCCTGCACTCATAAATTCCTTGCCGGGAGTAATAATCCCGATAAAGGCTTATCGCCTTCCGGGCAAGGTGTTCATTTAAGCCACAACGCTTCATAAAAGAATCCAGCAGTGGCGGCCCGATAAAGGAGGCCAGTTCAGGTTTATCCTTGGGAGGGAGCCCCAGCCGTTTAAAAACGCGGCGGATGGAGTCTACAATTCCGGCCTGCGAATCGACCAAAGTCCCATCCAGATCGAATAATATTAGTTCAAAGTTGCTCATATTATAACTCCGTATCATTTTAATTTTATCGCCGGCTATTTCATGTTTGCAACGCGGTTCCCCGGCTTGTTTCAGTCAAGCGCCCGGGTAGGGGCGGGGTTCCATCCCCGCCCGGTATTCAAGAAGGAGCCTCTAACTCAGCTTCCTCTGCCAGCCGGGGCGCAAAGAGTTCCACAAGTTCCGGATCAAACTGGGTGCCGGCACAGGCCTCAAGTTCCGCTATTGCTTTCGGAATGGTTCGGGGCGAGCGGTAGGGGCGCCCACCGGTCATAACCTCAAAAGCCTCGGCAATGGCAAATATCCGGCATTCCAAGGGAATTTTACCCCCTGCCAGGCCCACGGGATAGCCGTCGCCGTTCCAATGCTCGTGATGATGCAAAATAAAGGTGGCCACCTGCAAAAGATCCGGGGAGATGCGGGCAATACGGTATCCTTTTTCAGAGTGCTGCTTAACAATTTCCCATTCTTTGCCGGTGAGGGGCCCGGCTTTATGCAAAATATTTTCTGGAACACTTACTTTGCCCAGATCGTGAAATTGAGAAAGCACCTCCAGTTTATTTAGCTCCGCGGTGGAGAGACCAACTATTAGACCCAGCCGGCGGCAAAAACGCTGCAGGCGAACGGCATGTCCCTGGGAAAAATAGTCCCGGCTTTCCAGGGTGGTTAACAGGGCACTCATAATTTGGTTCAGTGTTCCGGCGCCGCGGATTAGTTTTTCCTGGTACATACAGTCATCGGATTCGATCAGCGTTCGCTGTAAAGGCTCATTCGGACCTGTGCTGGTGGCACTGCCCAGCGAAATGCTGACCTGTAAATCGGGGTGTTTTAAATTATGATCCTCCACTGCCTTCCGGATTCGGCTACACACGGTTTCAGCTTTAATGCGATCGGTGGAAGGCAGAATCAGCGCAAACTCATCACCGCCAACCCGGGCCAGAACATCGGAACGACGCAGTGGTTTTTTTAACAGCTTGGCACAGGCCTTCAGCAGCTTATCACCATGCCCGTGTCCCAGGAGATCGTTGGTGATCTTCAGATTGTCTACATCCAGGGACACTATGGTTACAGGATAGCTTCGTCCCTTTTCCAGCCGCGAAAGCTCCTCTTCAAAATAGGTGCGGTTGTAAAGATCCGTAAGCTGGTCATGAAGACATAGATATCTTAATTTCTGCTCAAGGTCTACGCGCTCAGTGTTATCCCGGGCCACCACTTTGAACCCGTCGATACGGTTGAGCTTATCTTTTGACAATGAAATGGACATCTCGTTAACCCTGATGGCGCCGTCTTGACGGATCACTTCCAAGGCCACCTGCTCCCTGGGTCTTCCGGATAGATAAACTCGTTGAAAAGTCCGTTGAGCAGCCGCGGGGTTTTTAAATACTTGTTTGAAGCTTAACCCGATCAGCTCATTCATGGAGTAGCCAAGCATCCGGCAACCGGCATCATTACAAAAGATGATATTGCTGGCCAAATCTACCTCGTAATAGCCCTCTTGGATGGTTGATATAATCTGGCGGTACCTTTCCTCCGATTCTTTTAGTTCCCGCTCAGTCCGCCGATGATGGGTTATATCCCTGATAGTTTGAATAGCCCCCAGGCGGGCTCCCTGCCGGTCAAAAAATGGGGCGGCCATGGCCCACAGATAGGCGCCCCTCCCCTGGTAAACCAGGGGAGCATAGACCTCACCGTACACTCTGGAGCCGGTTTTTCTAAAATTCTCGTAACGGTTGGCTATCTCCTGATCTATTTCGTCAATCAAATCAATTATAATCGGTTTTGCTTCCCCAAAAAACGGAACAGCGTAGGAGTACTTTCCCTTGCCCAGTATTTCGGCGGCCCCAACACCGGTCATCTCTTCCATAGCCTTATTCCATACTATTACTTCTTTGCGGTTATTGATAATAAAGGTGGCATCAGGGAAAAAATCAATAATTTCCTGTAAAAGAACATTACCACAGGCACTGGACTCTTTCCCGGCTGATTTTGGCAAATCCATTTTTTAAGCCTCCAGTTTACTTCCCAGTCTTTGGTATTTGTTAAGCACCTGAATAATTATTCAGTGTTAGGGAACCGGTTCTACAAGCCAGGATATATATTTGAAAATTTCTCAAGAACAGTTGCGGCACAAATATTTTTACACCCTGCGAACAGTAATTAATGAACGCGGCTATAGTTTTATTAACCTGCCAAAAGTATAAACAGTGCCGGCCTGAATCGGGCGGCTATTTGTATGGCGTTCCATTTCTAAACAGCAAGGGATTTTTTTAATTCAGGCGGCAAAACAGCAAATAGAGGAAAATTGCAGCAGTCAGTATTTAAATCGCAATAGTTAGGTAACAACATATTTCGGTCATATCGCCTGCATTTTACAGCATTTTTCTGATCCGGTAAACAGTCTGCACCGAAGCACGTGTTAAATCTTATCCCATTTTAAGGCCGTCATAGAAGTTAAAAAAGCGGATTTAAAAAATCAACCGCCAACTCCCAAATTCTAAAATGGAGCGGGTGATGGGAATCGAACCCACGTAACTAGCTTGGAAGGCTAGGGCTCTACCATTGAGCTACACCCGCACATATCAGCTTCCAACCTTTAATTTACTAAATCCAATACTGGTCGGGGCGGCCGGATTTGAACCGGCGACCCCTTGGTCCCAAACCAAGTGCGCTACCAAACTGCGCTACGCCCCGCCATGTTTATTCTGCATCTGCTGATTTTTAATAACTACCTAGATATTAAGGCAGACGGTTTTAAAAGTCAAGGCATAGCCCACCGTTGTATATTTCCAACCTGAAGATCCCGATACCCAAGGCCCCGGTCCGCACCCCTTCTGATCCGTTTCCACCCCTGCCGGTATTGTAATGAGTTGATTACCCCCGATCCCCCAGGATCCGTACCAGCAACCGACGGGCCCGGCGCAGGGCTTCCCCCCGGTGGCTGATCCGGTTCTTGGCCTCCGGTCTCATTTCGGCCAGGGTTTGATCTGCAGGTTCATATATAAATAAGGGATCGTATCCGAAACCTTCGCGGCCCCGGGGACGATCGGCGATCCGGCCGGGGCAGTTTCCCCGAGCCAGATAGATCTTGTCCCCCGGCACGGAGACGGCAATCACACACCGAAACGCCGCCTCCCGCTCCCGGGAAGAAAAACCCTTGAGCATATTTAAAAGCAGCCGGTTGTTGGCCTGATCATCGGCTCCCGGGCCGGCAAATCGGGCGGATTTAACTCCGGGCCGCCCTCCTAAGGCTTTTACCTCCAGACCGGAATCATCGGCCAGGGTTATCTCGCCGCATAGCCGGGAAATTATATAAGCCTTCTTGGCGGCATTACCGGCAAAGGTTTTCTGGTCTTCCACCACCTGCGGAGGACTATCCAAATCGGCAAGGGTTAATATGTTCAGCGACAGCCCCGCCAGCAGTGATGAAATCTCTTTTATTTTTCCCGGGTTGCGGGTAGCCAGCACCAGTTTGGTCATACCATTTGCCGGTTTGGCCCGTCTGTTCCAACATAGCTTTCCCGGGACTGATCCACAACCGCACTGTCGTCTCCCAGTACTATTTTCTGTTCCCGGATAAGCAACTTGATGCCCTGCTCTCCCAGATCCAGCAGGGCCTCCAGCCGGCGGCGGCTGAAGGGCTTTTCCTCCGCAGTTCCCTGGATCTCCACCAGCTTCCCGGAGCCGGTCATCACCAGATTGAGATCCACCTCCGCCGCCGAATCCTCTTCAAAACAGAGATCCAGCCGCGCCTCCCCATTCACCAGTCCCACGCTGATTGCCGCCAGGTAATCCTTAACCGGCAGCCGGTTTATTTTCTTTTCCCGTTTCAAATAGAGCAGAGCGTCCACCAGAGCTACAAAGGAACCGGTAATGGCTGCCGTGCGGGTACCCCCGTCGGCCTGAAGGACATCGCAATCCAGCCAGATTGTATATTCACCCAGGGATTCGAGATCGATCACCGATCGCAGGGAGCGTCCGATCAACCGCTGAATCTCCTGGCTCCTGCCGGCGGCTCTGCCCCGGGTGGTCTCCCGGATCATCCTTACCTCCGTGGAACGGGGCAGCATTCCGTATTCCGCAGTGACCCAGCCCTTCCCGGTGCCCTTCAGAAACGGCGGCACCTTTTCTTCCACGGAAGCGGTACAAATTACCCTGGTTTCACCCATCTCGATCAACACCGAACCTTCAGGATAGTTGAGGTAAGAGCGGTTAAAACAGACCGATCTCATTTCCTGATTTTTTCTACCCTGGGGGCGCATAAGATTACCTCCCGTTTACGCAACCCAAGGGGACGGTTTTTTTGTGTACTTGTACAGCCCAGAGGGGTACAAGAAGACAGTTTTTCCTACGGTTAGTGGGTGCCAGGTAATTGCAATTGCTTTTTCCCCCTGTAAACAATTGGGGAAATAAGTAAGGTAAATATCTTTGGATTGTTGTACACAAAAGAATCGTCCCCTTGGGTTGGGTGTCTGCTGCCGATAATTATATCATATAAATAAGGGAAAGAGATTCCTCTGATGACCGGCAGGAGTTTATCCACGGCGGGCAGAATATTAAGACATTAGTTTTGCCGATTAATCGGCAAAAAGGAGGTTTGCCCGGCCGTGCAAGGATATATTATACCCGGCATTGTTATCGTGGCGGCAGCACTGTTTGTCTACACTTACAATAACCTGGCATCGATGAAAAATGTAGTTGACGGAACCTGGGGAAATATCAATACCCTGCTCCAAAAAAGATTCAATTTAATGCCTGATCTGGTAGCCATGGTTAAAGACTACCTGCAAAGCGAGCCGGAGGTGCTGGAAAATGTGAACCGGGCCCGTACCGCCTGGATTAATTCTTCCACCGTAAATGAGCGGGCCGGGGCTGACCGGATGATGAGCAAGGCCCTAAGGGCCTTATTTGCAGCATCTGAAAGTTACCCGGAGTTAACAGCCAACCGGGGTTTTTTGATGTTGAAGGAAAATCTTTCTGAACTGGAAGGCGAGATCGCTCATGCCCGGCTACGATATAACCGCACGGCAACGGTTTATAACGCTGCTATTCAGCGCTTCCCCAACCACTTGCTGGCAGGCCCTTTAAAATTTAATTCCAGAGAGTTATTTCCTGCAGAATAATTCGCCTAGCCGTTCGTAATTTAAAAACGGTTCACCGGGCCCGGAAGAGGCAAGGGTGATCTAAAATCCAGCTCCCCGGAAATATTAACCGGTTGACCGTCAACCAGAATTAGAACTTGCTCCACCCCGGGTATGGTTGAAGCCGTGAGCAACAACTGGTGAACAATATTGTTGGCGCCGGTTCTTCCGCCCCGGTAAGTTAAAAGCTGCTTTGAAAGATTCAGGGTTAACAGCCCCTCCTGAATGGCCGCCTGCAGCTGTTCCGTACCCGGCGGAATTTCGCTAAAGAGCCCGCTGCCGGGCCTGGGCCCTTTCAGCAGTTCCAGAAAAACCGCCGATGCAGGTTGCTCATCAGGAGACAGTATGCGGGTTACCGGAACATAAAATATTTCTTTGCCCGGAGTATAGTAGCAAAAATACACCTTTACCGCGCTGTAATTTCGGTAATCCTCCAGCCCCTCCTCCACTTCCAGGTTAATCCAGCACTCCGGTCCCAGGGGGATCAAACCGGAGATATCCCCGGGCAGCCGTTCGATTTCCGTCCCCTCAACCAGAATCTGTAAACGCTCTATTTCAGGAAACTGATGAAGGGTGCATAAAATGCTGCCCAGAACCAAGCGTTCATCTTCCGGAGCATAATTCAAGACCGGGGTATTAAAATCCACCCTGGCCAAACCACTGTCAACTGAAATCCCCAACACGGTGGACTGTTCGGGAATAACAAACCGCAACCCCCGGGCCGTAAGATCACCGTCTTCTTCCGGGGAGGGGATCAACCGGTTTAAGGTATCCCGGATGATAGTCTGCGAGTAGGGAATTGGTCGATAGACCGGAACTAAAAAGCGCTTCTGGGAGTCGGCAAAATAGAGCAATCCCCAGCGAGTTTGATCCGGCTCAGAGATTAAACTGCCGGCAGGCGGTTCCGGCAGCTCCAATTTCACAAGGGGCCGGTCACCGGCAGGCGGGCTCAACCAGGAAAGCTGCTCGCATCCACAACACACCCCCAGCAACAATAGCCCTCCCAGCACCCCTAGGGAAAACCGCCCTACCCACCCCATATTAACCGGATTTATAAGATCCACCTTCTTCCACTGCAGTTATGCCAGGTCCAAGCCTATCTATATTTATCGCCCACCGGCCTGAAATATGATCGCACTGAGTATAAAAATACCGCCAAAGGCGAAAATTTATTAATAGATATATGAACAGGGAAATTTTATTTTTAGGATAAAAGCACCTGGTAGGCTTTAACTGATCGTTTAAGTAGCCTGGATCCCAGCTCTTCAAAACGAGCGGGTTTACCACTAACAAAAAAACGGTGGCGGGGCTGTGCGCTGGTTAAGGGGCTTAACAATTTGTGGGAGCTTAAAATCTGTCTGACCTGATCGGCTGTTTCTTCCGCCGAGCTAACCAAGCGGACCCGGGGGCCTATAACCCGTTGAATCAGGCCGCTCATCAGGGGATAATGGGTGCATCCTAAAATCAGGGTATCTATATCCGCCTCCCGGAAAGGGTCGAGATATTCTCCGGCAACCTTTTCCGCCTCCGGGGTATCCACCAGATTATTTTCTACCAGCAGTACGAACAGGGGGCAAGCCCGGCTGATAATATTTAAATTCTGGTTATGGCTTTTGAGCACGCTCTGATAAGTAGAGCTGTTGATAGTGCCGGTGGTGCCGATAACCCCGATCCGGCAATTTCGAGTATAGTTCAGTGCGGCTCGCACTCCCGGTTCAATAACCCCCACTACCGGTAAACTGGTTTTTTGTCGGTAATAGGGAAGCCCGGCAGCAGTGGCCGAATTGCAGGCTATCACCAGCAGCTTTATTTCCTGGGTTTGCAGGAAATCAATTATCTCCAGGGCGAATTGCCGCACCTCTACCTGAGACCTTGGCCCATAGGGCATTCTGGCAGTATCGCCAAAATAAACCATGCTCTCGTGAGGAAGCCGGCGGTAAATTTCCTGCATTACGGTCAGCCCGCCAACCCCGGAATCAAGAATACCAATAGCTTTATAAGCGTCGGGATTCAACAGGAATCCCTCCTGCATTTTATTTTCCCCTTCCACCGGCAAAGTAGCCGCCTTTAATGGTTCGGGTATCCATTACAGACACCAGGGCCTGGTGATCTGACTCTTGGACCAATTCAAAAAATTGGGCAAGGCTGCGCCGGCGCATTAAAATATGAAGAATACGGTGGGGGCCATCCCGGCCGGAGCAGTCGATGACGGTTACCCCGTAATCCATCTCCCGGAGTTTTTCCTCCAAGCCTTCTCCACATTTCATGGTTACAACCTGGGCGGTTACATATCCCAGTGCTATTTTTTCCTCAATAAAGCCGCCCATCAGGTTGCCGGCGGCAAACCCCAGGGCATAAATTATCACATTTAAAGGGTGGCTCCGCAGGTTTTCAATTACCATCCCCAAGGCCACCACATAGATAACAATCTCCATAAAACCAATCCCGGCGGCAATTTTACTACGCCCCCGGGTCAGGTAAATAATCCTTAAAGTCCCCAGGCTGACGTCAAGCACCCTGGAGAAAAATATAAAGACATATGTAAATATTGGAAACACAGGTTTCTCCTCCACCGGCAGTCAAATCGCCTCGCTGCCTGCCGGTAAAAATATTATAACAACTAGCTTTTTACCCGTCAATTCGGGTCACCGGGCTCCCAGCAATATTCCGGTCAAAATTCCTATAATTATGCCCAGGGTAGCGGAATGCCCTTTGGAAAAATCATGGGCATCCGGAATCATTTCGTCACAAGTTATATATAACATGGCTCCCGCAGCAAAGCTTAAGGCCAGGCTCAACATGTAAGGAGAAATACTGCCTACCAGTGCTCCCAGCAGGGCACCGATTCCCATGGGAACACCGGCCAGGGTAGATAGAAGCACTACTCGCCGTCCGCTGAGTCCTCCCAGACACATGGCGGTAGCCATGGCCATCCCCTCGGGGATATTTTGAATAGTCATCACCAGGGTAATCCCCGCCCCCAGGGAGGCACTGGAAGCATACCCCGCTCCAATAGCCAACCCTTCGGGAATATTATGCAAAGCAATTCCAATTCCCAGTAGAATTCCCACCTTGCGAAATCGGAACAGCCCCTCTTCTTCTGAACAATGATGATAGTGGGGAAACAGTATATCCAGAAGCAACAACACCCCAATCCCGGCCAGCAAACCGGCCACCGCATACCAGTAGCTGGCAATCTCTATGGATTCGGGCAACAGATCCATAAACACTACGGCCAGCATTACCCCTGCTGAAAATCCCAGAACAGAGCTTAGCAGGGAAGCACCCGGTTTCTTCAACAAACAATAAGAAATAAAACCACCGCCGCCGGTGCCTACAGCGCCTGCTATCAAACCTATGGCCGTTACCCTGAGTACAAATTCCACATCCACAAGCACTCCTCCTATTTTATAAGCTACCAATATACTTGCTGCTATATACTAAAGATGAGATGTTAACAGCAGATGCTAACGGCGGGAACGCTGTTGAAACAGGAGTTCCACTTCCCGGTAAATTTCTTTTAAGGGAATTCCGGTCCGGCGGGCAATTTCCCGGCAATCTTCAAATTCTGGAGAGAAATGAGAGGAGCCCGGAATGCTCAAACGGGCAGGAGTAAATTTGACCTTGACCGGGCCCCAGCGGGTATCAATAGTAATCAACTCCCGTAAGCGCATGATTTTTTTAGAACCGGCAACCCGCAGGCCCAAGGTGGAGGTTTCATCAAAAATAATTTGAGTTATCCGATTTAGGGAGGCAGGCAAGGCCAGCACGGTCAGCATCACTGCCGGGCGGTTTTTTTTCATCTGGATGGGAGATAAATACACATCCAGCGCTCCGGCTTGAAACAGTTTTTCCATCAGGTAGCCGTATATTTCCGGATTCAAATCGTCAATATTGGCCTCGATTTGATTTATTTGCTGTTCCATGGCCCGATCATCTTCAGCCGGGAGACTCCCCACCAGTACCCTTAAAAAATTGGGGTAACCCGGGTCTAACTTTCCCGCACCGTAACCCACCTGTTCTACTGTAAACGGTGGAGGCTCTCCAAACTGTTCGGACAAAGCGGTAACCAGGGCAGCTCCGGTAGGAGTTACCAGCTCTGCCTCCACCTTGCGCCCGTAAACCGGAACCTGCCGGGCTCGCAGGAGCTCCAGAGTAGCCGGAGCAGGAACGGGGATCGATCCATGGCTGGAACTAACCATGCCTGAGCTAAATGGAAGGGGGGAACAGAACAGCCGCTCAATCTCCAGCAGGTGGAGAGCGGAAATAGTGCCTACAATATCCACTATCGCATCTACCGCCCCCACCTCATGAAAATGGACTTTCTGTTCGGGAATCCCATGCACGGTGGCCTCCGCCCGGGCCAGTTGCCGAAACACCAGGATACTCTTCTCCCGCACTGGGGCGGGCAAACTACTACCGCCGATAAGCTGTTCAATGTCGGCCAAAAAACGGCTGGGCGGCTCGGGGCCGCCGGTGTTTACAGTAAGATCGGTCCCTGTTATGCCGTACAGTTTAACCTGCCTGGCAGCAAGATTATAGCCGGTTAGCTTTAACCCGGTAAGAAAATCTTGCAGCAGCTTTAGATCGAGACCACAATCCAACAAGGCCCCCAGGGCCATATCCCCGCTAATCCCGCTGTAGCAATCAAGGTAGGCCATTTTAATAGCGCTGCTCATTGGTTTTTTCCTCCCCCAGGCGATTAATTAGGGCCGCCATATAGCCCGCCCCAAATCCGTTGTCGATATTGACCACTGCTACCCCGGGAGCGCAACAGTTTAACATGGTTAACAGCGGGGCCAGCCCGTTAAAACTGGCTCCATAACCAATACTGGTAGGAACAGCCACCACCGGACAGGAGATCAGGCCCCCTACCACTGCCGCCAAAGCTCCATCCATCCCGGCTACTACCACCAGTACGCGGGCCTTCTCCAGCTGCTCCAGATTGTCCAGCAACCGGTGCAGTCCGGCAACTCCCACATCGAAAATCCGCACCACCCGGCTTCCCATCAGACCGGCCACCAGGGCTGCTTCCTGGGCTACCGGGAGATCGGCTGTTCCCGCCGAAATTATCCCTACACAGCCGGTGGCCTGCGGAAGGTGCTCCTGGTTCTCGGGCGGTATCACTACCGACCGGGCCTCCGGGTGATACTCGGCCCCGGGGGCAATGTTAAGAATAGCTTGATATATCTCTGGGCCGGCCCGGGTAGCCAGGACCGCTGATTGGGGGGGTAGAAGATGTTTGACAATCGAGACTATCTGGGAGATGGTTTTGCCCGGGCAATAAATTACCTCCGGGAAGCCTTTCCTTAACCGGCGATGATGATCGATCTTGGCAAACCCCAAATCTTCGTAGGGCAGACGGCGCAGGATCTGCAAAGCCTGTTCCACCGGCACCTCACCCTGTTTAACCTGTTGCAGCAGCCCGGCAAGATAAGCATCAATCACCGGCAGGCAACTCCTTTACCTATAATTTCAATTCATTATATCATACCTGCAATCAAGGATTTTTAATTGCAATCAAGAACAGGAATTAGAAAGAGAATAGATACTGTAAAGGAGGTTGGAAATTGATCCTTGAATTTAATGGAAAAAAACCCCGGGTGGCCCCCGGTGCATTTATTGCTCCCACTGCCCTTTTGATCGGCGATGTAGTGGTAGAAGAGGGGGCCAGCGTCTGGTTTGGAGCCGTGCTGCGGGGGGATTTAAGCAAGATAGTGGTAGGTAAGGGAAGCAATATTCAGGATAATGTGGTAATCCACACCAAGCTCACCAATACCACTGTTATCGGCCAAATGGTGACCATCGCTCACGGGGCTGTTCTTCACGGTTGTACCGTAGGCAACGGGGCGATAGTGGGAATGAATGCCGTACTGCTGGATTTTTGCCGGATAGGTGAACAGGCGATGGTTGCTGCCGGAAGCATTGTTAAAGAACGAGCTGTAATCCCGGCCAGGCACCTGGCTGCGGGGATCCCGGCAGAAATAAAAAAGCCGATCGGAGGCACCTCGCTGGCCTGGATAGAGCACAGTGCCGCCTCTTATCGGGAGTTGACCAATATTTACCTGGAACAGGGACTAAATATAAGGTAAACAGGGGGTAGGGGCAGACGGCTCTGTTTGCCCGAAACCTGCAGGTTTTTTGAACACATACAACGGGTGAACCGAGTCGTCCCCCTACAGGATAATTCTATGGGGACGGACCTGCAAACATGGGTCCGTCCCCATTATAGGCGTGCCTGGCCCCCACTTAGATCTGTCCCCATCGGGATGGGGCACGGGGGGGTTTAATACTCCTCGGGCATCAGTTTCAGCTGAGCCAGGGTAAATACCGGGCCATCCTTGCAGACATAACGGGAGCCGATATTGCAGCGCCCACATTTCCCGACCCCGCATTTCATGCGCATCTCCAGGGTAGTGATCACCTGGTCCGGGTTAAATTGCAGCTCTTCCAAAGCCTTTAGCACGAATTTGATCATTATTGGAGGGCCACAGGTTATAGCCATCCGGTTTTGAGGCGAAAAAGCCAGCTCCGACACATAGGAAGGTACAAAGCCCACATGGCCCTCCCATCCCTCAAACCGGGCATCTACCGTCAAATAGACGGTGGTGTCGGGGGCGGCGGGCCAGCGTTTGTTTATCTCTTCTTTCTGGATCAGATCCTCCGGACTACGGGCTCCATAGACAATATCTATCTTCCCAAATTCCGACCGGTTTTCCAGGCAATAATTTATCAGCGATCGCAAGGGGGCCAGCCCGATCCCCCCACCGATAAACAGCAAATCCTTCCCTTTGAGGGTTTCCACCGGGAAAGGGTTCCCGTAAGGACCCCTTATGCCCAGCTGCTGCCCCGGTGATACCCGGTGCAGGGCCCGGGTAACGGTGCCCGCATCTTTAATGCTAAACTCCATGAAATCCCGGCAATTAGGGGACGAAGTGATGGAAAAGATCGCCTCTCCTACCGGGGGCAGTGATATCATGGCACACTGACCGGGATGAAAATCAAAGGGCAGTCCTTTTTCTCCGGCAACCCGCAGGGTTTTGATGTCCGGCGTTTCGGTGGCTATTTCTCTCGCTGTAACCACAAATGGCATCAAGAAATTACCTGGCAACAGTTTCACCTCCCAGATCGCGGATCACACTTACAATATCCAGGCCCACCGGGCAACTGCGCAGGCAGCGCCCGCACCCCACACAGCCAAATTTCCCATATCTTTCCGGATAAAACTGCAGCTTGTGTAAAAACCGGTTGCGCACTCTTTCCTTACGGGTGGGGCGGGGGTTGTTACCGCC
>CAYXBB010000024.1:0-12240 GCA_964463285.1 uncultured Syntrophomonadaceae bacterium
GGCATAAAATCCAATCAGAAAAGGGATTACTACCGCCGTTTCTCCAGCCAAGGTCCGCAACAGGTTGTGGGTAAATAAGCCCAGTTCACCGGTTTGCGCAGTCAGGCGAAGTCCGGCATAACAAAATACCGCTACCGCCAGCAACAACAGGCCTTTAATCTGGGAGCGTATCTCATCTTTTAATTTTACTTTTGAACGCTTACGCATAATGCACCCCGGGCATTGGTTGAACATAAGGCCCGCTTCATTTTAGCAAACCTAACATTTATCGGCAAACGATCGATCGATTTGTTTTAGCAAGAACAGAACAAACACCTACCGGCCCCGGCCGGTTAAATCAGCTTAGCCAGTGATACAATAACCGTTATTGCCCCCAGGCCCCAGCAATAGTATGAAAAGTAGTGAAACTTTTTTCCCTTCAACAGTTTAATAAATAGCGCTATAGCCAAGGTCCCCGACAGGAAAGCCACCACCCCCCCGATAGCATAGTTTATCACCATGGTTTTCTCCACACTGCTTAATACAATATGACGGGCTTCCCACAAGGCCGCTCCGGCAATAGCCGGAGCGGAAAGCATAAAAGAATAGCGAACTGCCGATTCCGGTTCCAACCCTCTAAACATGGCCCCGGTGATGGTTGCCCCGGAGCGCGAAATACCCGGAATTATGGCAATTCCCTGTGCCAGGCCTACAAACAAGGCATCGGTGGGGTCCAGGGAATCCAGGTTTTTTTTGCCGGCCGGTAAAACCGTAAGTAATTTCAAGATTGTTCCGGTTATCAGCAGCATACACCCCACCACCAGGGTGGACTGAAAAAGTTTATCTGCATATTCCGACAACAAAAATCCCAAGAAGGCAGTGGGTATGGACCCCAATATCAACATCAACAAAAACTTCCTTTGATCCTTGTATTTATAAAATTGGAACAACTTAATAAAATCATTTCTAAATACGTACAGCACGGCCAACAAGGTGCAAACGTGCAAAAAAACCTCCAGGGTAATCCCGGGTTGCTTCAACCCCAGCAAGCTTTTGAATATCACCAGGTGCCCGGAACTGCTTACCGGTAAAAATTCTGTCAGCCCTTGAACCAGACCCAAAATAACCGCCTCTAAATAGCTCATGGAGACCTCCTGTAACCTTAGTTTATCCTGAAATGCGCTTAACCGATAGAGATTTTATTTTTTCCGCGGTTATCAACCGGTTTCTTTTCTGAGCATTTCAAACGCCACCGGGGTACCCGGCTGGTTTTCTGCCGCCAGATAATCAGCGGGCCGGGGGCTAATCAAACGAACGATCTTTCCCCGATCCGGAGAGATCATTTCCACAATCAGTTTTCCTCCTCGATAATCCATTTCCAGGTATTGGGGCTTGAAAGAATCATATCCGGAAAGAACCCATTCCAGGGGGAGAGGAGTATAAATAATCATGGCCGGCTTTGCTCCTGTTCTTCCTTTTTCAAACGGATCATCTCTTTTAACTGCGCTACCGCCTGCCCCAGGCCTCCTACCTGATCGATCAGACCCACCTCCACCGCATCTTTCCCTACCAGCAAGGTGCCGATATCTCTGGCTATCTGCCCGGTGTTGAACATAAGTTCCCGGTATTTTTGTTCGTTGATCGTGGAATGGCTGCATACAAACCGGATCACCCGATCCTGCATCTTATCCAGGTACTCATAAGTCTGGGGTATTCCCCAGATATTGCCGGTTAGACGCAACGGATGGACAGTCATGGTGGCAGTCTCTGAAATAAAAGAGTAGTCGGCACTAAGCGCCACCGGCACTCCGATGCTGTGTCCCCCTCCCAAAACCAGGGATACCGCCGGTTTGGATAAGGTATCGATCATTTCGGCGATGGCCAGCCCCGCTTCTACATCTCCTCCCACTGTGTTTAATACGATCAACAACCCCTCCACGCCCGGGTTCTGTTCGATGGCTACCAGCTGGGGAATAACATGTTCATATTTAGTTGTTTTATTCTGAGGAGGCAAAATCATATGCCCCTCGATCTGTCCGATAACGGTAAGGGCATAAATATTACTTTCCTGGGCGGGCAACTGCAGCTGGCCCAACTGTTCGATATTTTGAGCAGCCGATTCCGGTGCAGCCTGCACAGGCGGTGCCGCTCGATCATTGCGTGCTCGCAAAAACCGCCGGCGGTAACCTGTAAAGGACAACTTCTCACATCCCCTATTGTTAATAAATACATCAATAGTTTATAGCAGTTGGCCGGCTGTTATACAAGGTAGTGACGGTAGAATGTTAAAGAACCTGCCCCAGCCAGATCACCTCCCCCAAGGCCACCAGGATCATCAGAAAAACCGGCAACAGTAAGGGTCGTAAAATCTGCCCAAAGGTAACTTTAAAATACTCCTTGGTAAGCGCCAGGCAGGGATGCACCGGAGTAAATATATGGCCAAGGGTTGAGCTAAAATAAATAAATGCCAGCTGTGACAGGTAGCCGGGAGCGCCACGGTCAAGGAAAGGAGCAAACAGGGGAATTATTATGGTAATAGAGGCCGAGTTATCCCCGGCAAGCAGCCCCATTAAAAAGGGTATCAAAAACATTAATACAATGGCCGGGGTCCCCGTCCCTACCAGGTATTTGGCCATGGAACCGACCACCGAAGTGTAATCCAGAGTATGTTTAAAAAACATTATTCCCAGAATCATCAGCCCGGTCCTGAATTTAATTCCCGGCAACACCTTGTATATTAATCGCTCTTTAAGAATGATTCCCAGGCTTTCTTGCCTGGGAAGATAACTAAAAAAGGCCGCTATTATCCCGATTAAAATCGCCCAGGGGAACAGCATCTGAAACCCGGTAACCAGGAATAAAATGATCAGTATGGGGGCCGAACCGATAAAAAAATGTTTCAGAGAAAGTCGTATCTCCCTGCTTTCCGCCCCGGTGTTCAGCCGGGGGGGCAGACCGCGGGCCTCCTTGAAAATAGTAAAAAAGGATAAAGCCGCGCCGATCAAAGATAAAGGCAGATTATGAAGGGTAAATACGCTGATCTTAACCTCTGCCAGCTCGGCAGCCAGGATCATCGCAGGAAAAAGGGGAAGCGAAAAATAGAAGACATGGCGAAACCAGAAATTAGCGGCTGCTTGCCCGCCGGGGCTTAAACAGGTTTTACGGCCCACCTCTTCGACCATCGGTGCCGACATGATGGCTCCCCCGGGAACGGCCAGCATGCCGATTACCGCAGACAGAGCAGCCATTAACAGCCGCCAATCTCCCAGCAATCTGCTCAGGCTGTCAATAATTTTCTGCATGGCGCCGGTTTCTTTAAGCAGATGGCCCAACAGTTCCAGCAGGATTATGCTAAAAAATAGAATCAAGGTTACCCGGCTGGTAACAGTTAAATAAATCACCTGTAACACCTGGATTATCGTAAGGCGGCAGAGCAGTGCCATCACCAGGCTGCTGGCCACCATAATGATGCTTATATTATATTTTAAACAAACCCCTGTGATCATTAGCAGCAGGGCTAGTGTCAGGGGAAGAACCCAATGCATATTTAATCACCCTGTTTGGTTTTTTCCAATCTGTGGCTGCGGGAGGCGCGAAAATCCAGTATGTAGGCAGCCAAACGTGTGATCACTATGGCCGTCAACAGCCTGAACAAAAGCATCACCATCGGATTGCCGCCTATGGCCGTGAACAAAGCAGTATCTTCGATCATACTATGGTTGAGACTTAAAAATATGATCAGCACCGTAACGTCCCGGGTGGTAAGGTGCCCCTCCCGGACACAATCGATAATCAGCGCCGCTCCGTAAAGCAGCCCAAAAAATATACCGATGAGCAAGGGAAAGGCCGCCCGGGGAGGCAATTTTAAAAACCTCATCAGGCCTCCAACCCGCCCCTGAACAAAATCCAGCAGCTTGTAATGGTGAGCAAGTTCCATCAAAATAATCAGCGGAACAACAATCAAGGCCACTTTTCCCACGGTAGCGGCTCCCTGTAGCAGACCCCCGGCTATGGCCTTAATAAACAGCTCCATCTCAGCACCCCATTAACATATATAGCTGGTATAATATAAAACCGCCGGCCAGGGAGATCAACAACCGAAATAAAAATGATTTCACGAAACTCCAGCCGATCATCTTACAGATTGCCGATTCCGTAAATAGATCATGGGCAATAGAAATCATTACTCCCAACACCGTAATATCGCGTCCTGGAAGGGAAAGTGCAGCAATAGCTCCCAGAGAAGCATAGTAACTTACAAAATAGCCCAGGGTTAACACCAGGGCACTTTCTCCCGGAAGGCCGATTAGTTTTAATAAAGGGCTAAACACCGAAGATAAAACGTTTAAAACCGAATAAGCATCCAGCAGGCTGACCAGGCAGGTGACTGGTATTACAATTTTAGCTATTAGAAGCAAAATTTTAGCGGATTTTAGCAGGCCGGTTTTTACTACTGTAAGGATCTCTTGGATCAGTTTTTCCATTAATAACCCCAGTTCCCATATATATCAAGACCTTACTCCTTATTCATCCTGTCGCTGCCAACTTCCTGCTGTTTGTCCTGATTATTGCTAATATATTTTACAAACCGGGAGGAAGGCTTCACTCTCCACAGGTTATTTTCCTGGACCAGAACCCAGGTTTCGTCTGTCAGCCGGCACTCTTCCCCCTCCGAGAGGATTGTCAGATCAATAGATGCCCTCCATTCCTTAGCAGATTTCTCCAGTGTTTTTAGTTGCCAGTGATCCAACTTTCCTGTAAAATTGTTAAGCCATTCCCGGTATTGGTTACCGTTTAACCGGTGGTTGGTAATCTGCAAGGAATACGCCTCCCTCCAGTCTTTTTGCTTAACCGCCTGCAGGTAGCACTCCAGGGCCTCATCGGCGGTCCGGTTGAGATGATCCCACCCCTGGTCCGTCCTATTTTCCCGCACACCTGTTGCCCGGTTTTTCGCCTCTTGTTCGGTATAAAACGCTCCGGAAGGATAAACATTGGAGGGATCCCAGATCATATACTCTTCTATACCCAGGGCTAGTGCGGCATCGATCTGTCGCCGCACCTCGTGAGCTCCGTAAGGAATGTGACCGTTTATCCAGGTAGCGGTAAAGCTTTGCAGCCAGGGCCTGATTATCGCCGGTTCTGCCAAGGGGGCATTTCGCTTTAAGGCATCAGTTAAAGCATGAGTAATCGTTCCCGCCGGGTTGGCATCCGGAACCGGATAACCGAAATAGCCGGGCCCGTAATGACTGGGATAGATCATAGGGCACTGGTAGTCAATCTCCGGGGCAAAGGTTTCCCATATCTGGCCGATCTCATCCGTATCTCCCCAGGAGGTGGCAATTACTCCAAACACATCACAGGCAAAATGCACATTGTAATCCGCCAGTTGTTCCCTGGCTCGCTGAAGAAATCCTTTTACAGCATCATTTTTGGCCCGCTCATTCTGACCGGGATAATATGCCTCCTGGTCCACTCGACGGGCATTTTCCGGAAAACGGATATAGTCAAACTGGATCTCCCTAAAACCAAGCAAGGCCGCCTCCTTAGCAATGGCTATATTGTAATCCCATACCTCTTCCTGAAATGGGTTGATCCAGGCCACGCCCTTTTCTGTCCAAGGGCCGCCCCGGTTGGCTTGAATAGCCCACTCGGGCTTAATTTTGGCCAGGTAAGGATCCTTAAACACCACTATCCGGGCAATGGAATATATGTTTTTAGATTTTAATTCGGCCAGAACTTCCCGGATATCGCTCACCGGCACCGGTTGGTAGTAGGCATCTATTTCGTTGACAATCTCTATGTCACTGCGGTAACTCATTTTGCCATGATCGTCCTTGATGTCGATCACTACCGCGTTAAGTTCCGTATCTTCTATTAGTTTTAAGTTCTTGCTGTATCTTTCCTCGTAACCCACCGTGTGGCCGGTAAGATAAAGAGCTTTGACCTTTACCGAAGGGTTCTCCGGCTGGTCCAGGGGAGGCAAAGGAACATAAAATTTGCCCAGTGCCTGTTTAAGTTCCTGGTTGCGGCGCTGCCACTCTTCTTGGCGAAGGCGGGTTTCGTCCCGGGTATTTTCAGGTAATGGTTCGTCTGTCTCTTCTCCCCCTTCCCCTCCAAGGCCGGTAGTTACCGGACTTACCAGAAGGCATCCCGAAAAAAATGAAGGCAATATAGACAGCACGATTAATAAGGCCATAAATTTGTGAATATTTCCTCTAAATTTCACCAGTCCGCCTCCCCAGGTTAATAATAAGCTTCAAATATTAGATTAAATTAGACGTGGTATGACATAATTCCTGTTTAATCTTGTAAACATCCTAGAAATACCCGGCTGGTAAACTTTTACTATTAATTAAATTAGATAAAAATTAATAACGTGGTGGCATCGACCAAACACAAAAAAAAACGCCCCGGTGGGCAATTTGGATGGAAAGAGATCTGAACCGAAACAGGTTTAAATAAGAGACAGACCTGCACTTGACGGTCTGTCCCTGTACCTCT
This sequence comes from uncultured Syntrophomonadaceae bacterium, assembly GCA_964463285.1. Taxonomy (GTDB): domain Bacteria; phylum Bacillota; class Dethiobacteria; order DTU022; family DTU022; genus JAAZLS01. Next base: position 6,481 of record CAYXBB010000024.1, read on the forward strand.
GTTTCAAATAGTAAAGCCGACTAGGATTTTCGATAAATAAATTTGCTATCCAACCGCTCCAATTTCTCCACGATTCCACCGTATTCCAGTTCGGAATAGGGGAGCATGGCCGCTCCTGAAAAACCCTGTTCTCTAATCTCCATGGATTTCCGGGAAACTTTTTCCCGGACATGGCTCCAGAAAGGATGATCGAAACAATCTACCGGCTCGGTAAGTTTTCCATTGCGGATACAGAATCCGGCAGCACTTACTACCGGAGGGCCGTCAAAAAATGAGATGGTAGAATTTAATTTAACCGGCATCAAAGGGCCTACATGGCTGCCCCTCATAAAACCGGCTACATAGTGCCCAATGCTGTAAGGAGAGAGGATCTCACCGGTAGCCGGAAAATCTCCCTGAACCCGGGCCAGCATTACCGGATCGTCCTTGCCGGTGTATTTGCCGGCAATATTGTGCAACCTGGTGGTGGAAGCGGATACCGCCTGCTCCCCACTGTGGCGAGAGTATATCTCCGCCACCACGAACCGCTCATTGTCGCGGAGCAAGGCTGCCAGATCATAAAGATCCTCCGGGGTAACCAGTTCAATAATCCGATCCTCTTCAGTGTGGGCGACATCCATTATCACATATTTAAAACCTTTGCTGATCGCCGGAGAAAGGATCAAGCCCGAGCAGTGCATGGGGTCGGTAAAACCAAGGTAAAGGGGTAGATTGTAAGCTCCAGGATCAGTTTTGTCGGCGGCAAACATTACAAAAGGCTCATTTTCCCGCTCTTCAAACTCCATCTCCGCTACCGCCGGTCCCAATCCCTTGACGTTGCCGGAAAAAGAATCTGCCAACAGATCCTGGCCGGCTCCGTAAAGCCCCTGTTTCTGGGCTTGTTCGGTCCCGGAAATAAAAGCATCCCAGGCCAGCTTATGTACCTGCTCGTTCCCCACTCCCCCCTGGTGAGAAAGTAAAATAGCCACATCATCACCGGTATGGCTTATATTGTAGTCAATAATCAGACTACCCAGTTCTTTTGCAATACGCTCCTTTACCGCCTCCAGCAAAGACCGGCTGGGTTTAATATGACCGGCTATGCTGCCCACATCGGCTTTAATTACACTTAATGTAATTTTCACAAATTCTCCCTCCACATTTCTATAAGTAAATGTTTTTCGCCGGGCACGGCCGGCCAAAAACTTATACATTTGTGTGATACTATTATATTAATTCTACTACGCTAATAGAAGATCCTGCCGTAAATATTGTAACATATATGAAATTTACCGGTTTGATTAGCCGGCCGCTGTAAGTGCGGCCGGCTAATGACCTTTTTAATAAGCCTGGTGAAAGGATTATACATACCGGAAATTGTGGTTTTATGAGGTTTCCATGATCACCGGTAAAATCATCGGTCGCCGACCGGTTTGATTATAAAAATAGGTTCCGGCAGCCTCCCGAACCCGGGATTTAATGGCATTCCAGTCCAGCAATTGTTCTGCCTCCACTTGCTGAAGACATTGCAGCAGGTGGCTCCGGGCCTCTTCCAGAAGTTGTTCCGATTCTCTCACATAGATAAATCCCCTGGTGATTATCTCCGGACCGGCCACTATGTCCTTTCGTGTGGGATCAATTACCAGCACAACCACTACAATCCCCTCTTCAGACAACAGGCGGCGATCCCTCAGCACGACCCTGCCTACATCGCCCACCCCCAGCCCGTCTACCAGAATTTTTCCGGCCGACACCATGCCATTGATCCGGCTCCGACCCCGGGAAAATTCCATTACTGTTCCCGGATCCACCAGGAAAATGTTGTTTCGGGGAATACCCACCTTTTCTGCAATCCGGGCCTGATAAACCAGGTGCCGGTATTCCCCGTGCACCGGGATCAGGTATTCGGGGCGAAGTAAATTTAACATCATTTTGATCTCTTCTTCACTGCCATGGCCGGAAACATGAACATCAAACAGCGGCTTGTAGATAACATCAGCTCCCCGCCGGAACAGATTGTTTACGGTTCTGGCCACTAATTTTTCGTTTCCGGGGATCGGGGAAGCCGAAATAATTACCGTATCGCCCTCCATTATCTCCACAAAGCGGTGATCCGAAACGGAAATTCTGGTCAGGGCCGACATGGGTTCGCCCTGGCTTCCGGTGGTGATAACTGCCAGTTTCTGAGGGGAGCACTGTCCAATCTGACCCTGATCAATAATCATCCCCGGCGGGATATTTAAATAGCCCAATTCGCAGGCGATCCTTACAGAATTTTCGATGCTCCGCCCGACAACACATATTTTCCTTTGGTACAAATGGGCCGCATTGATTACCTGTTGAATACGGTGGATATTGGAAGCAAAGGTGGCAAAAATAATCCGATTCCGGGAGAGGCGAAAAATATCGTCAATGGTTTCCCCTACCTCTTTCTCAGAGGGAGTAAACCCCGGGCGATCCGAGTTGGTACTATCGGATAGCGCCACCATTACCCCTTCCTTGCCCAGCCGGGACAGCTTATAAAAATCGGTAGTCTCCCCATCCACCGGAGTTTGATCAAATTTATAGTCACTGGTGTAGACCACTGTGCCCACCGGATTGTAAATTACCACTCCCAGAGAATCAGGGATGCTATGGTTTGTCCGAAAAAATTCCAGCTCAAAATGAGAAGATATCTTTAGCCTTTGATCGGGAGCGATCTCGTGGCTTTCCAGCTCTTCCAGCAGTTCGAATTCCTCCATTTTTGCCCGGAGCAGCCCCAGGGTTAGCCTGGATCCGTAAACCGGCACCCTTAATTCGGAGTTAATATACGGCATGGCCCCAATATGATCCTCATGGCCATGAGTTAAAACAATTCCTTTGATCAGGGAGCGGTTTTCTATAAGAAAAGATATGTCAGGGATTACTACATCGATCCCCAACATATCTTCTTCGGGGAATTTCAAGCCGGCATCGAGAACCAACATCTCCTGATCGTACTTTAAGACAAACATGTTTTTTCCAATTTCCCCCACCCCGCCCAGGGGGATTATCTGTAAACAATCACTGTTAAGGCTGATCGCAACCTTTCCTCCTTTTGCTGTTTAAATAGGACTAAATTAACTGCAGATCCATAAGTAACTGCTGTAAATCAAATTTTAACTTTTCTTCCAAAGGCAACAGCGGTAAGCGCGGATCCCCCACATTAACCCCCATCAGGTTAAGGGCAGCCTTGATCGGAATTGGATTGGCCACCACGAATAGTCCCTTGAACAACGGCAACAGGCGGCCGTGGATCCGCCGGGCTTCAAAACAGCGGCCCTTTTTAAAATGATCAATCATCTCTGCAATTTCCCGGCCCACCAGGTGAGAAGCTATGCTTATTACCCCCTGTGCACCTACGCTTAACATGGGCAAGGTCATGGAATCATCGCCGGAATATAGTATAAAACCGTCCGGAGCCTGATGGCAGATAGCAGCTGCCTGCTCCACATCACCGCTGGCTTCTTTTACTGCCACAATATTGTCTATCTCCGCCAGCTTCAAGGTGGTGGCGGCAGTCATATTTACCCCGGTCCTACCGGGTACATTATACAGTATAACCGGTAAATCAGTAGCCGCAGCCACCGCTTTAAAATGTTCATGCAAACCTTCCTGCGTAGGTTTATTATAATATGGAGTAACCAACAAAATCCCGTGGACCCCGGTCTTGGCAGCTTCAGTGGTAAGCTCTATAGTGGCGGCGGTGGAATTACCGCCGGTTCCGGCAATTATTTTAATATCCTGCCCCACTTCTTGAACTACCCGGCGAAACAGCTCCAGTTTTTCCAATCTGGTGAGGGTCGGTGATTCTCCGGTGGTTCCCGACAATACAATCGCCTCGGAGCCATTTTTCCCTAAAGTACGGACCAGTTCCACCGCGGCTTTATAATTAACCTTTCCTTCAACATCAAATGGAGTAACCATGGCGGTAATAACCGCTCCCAGGGAACTATCCAAAAATTCCACCTCCCTACCTTAATAAAAGCCAGATTGCAGCCTCGCTGAAACAAAGGGTAATAAATATTTTAATTCGCTTTGAAACCCCCGGTTTCCTGCCAGATTAAGACCATTGTATCTGTTTTCCCTGTAAAATCCAAGAGTTACGAGAACTCCGTCCCCATGTCACACGATTAGGACCGGCTGTATCTGTTTCCCTTGTAAAGCTTCCAGCAAGGTGGGAATTATCAGGTCCTCCCGAGCCATTAAAGAGCTGGGCTTCTGTCGGGGATCGTCCTGGCCGAAAGGCACCAGGTAAATATGCCTGGTATTTAATAAAATAGCCAGGTTTTTTGCATTCAATCCCAGACCGTCATTGGTAGATATGGCGATTACCACCGGCCTGCAGTTTCTTAGCTGGGCTTTCGCGGCCATCAGTACCACGCTATCGGTCACCCCATTGGCCAGCTTAGCCATAGTATTGCCAGTGCAAGGGGCAATCAACAATAAATCCAGCAGTTTTTGGGGACCAATGGGCTCCACCTCCACTATACTACGCCAGGGCTCCCTGCCGGTAATTTTTTTTATTTTCGTCAACCAGCCCTCTGCCGTTCCAAACCGGGTATCCGTGGTTTGAACCGCCGGCGACATGATGGGGTAAATCTCTGCTCCTGTTTGAACCATTTTTTCCAACTCTGGAAAAATATTTTCCAAGGTACAGTGAGATCCGGTCAGGGCCAACCCGATATGCTTTCCTGTAAGGGTTGACATTCATCTTCCTCCCGTTTTTTTTTCTACAAGTTGCAGGCGATAATTCTCCGGTAGACTTCCGCTAAATACCTGCCTGAGCTTTTAGGAGCTACTCGGCCCGGAAGACCCGGCAACAAAATCGCCGTTAATCCCAGCCGGGCAGCGGCCTGGAAATCTACTCCACCGGGGGAAGAGGCCAGGTCCAGAATAACTGTTTCCTTGTTTACCTTTTCCAGAAGGGGAGCCGTTAATATCGGCGCCGGAATGGTATTAAAGATAAATTCAGTATCGGCAACCGCTTCTGCCAGTTGTTCTTCATATATTGCCTTAAATCCCCAATTCACGGCCATGGCCCGGGATCCCCGCCTCCGGACCAACACGGTTGTTTTGCTCCCCAAACCCTGTAACGCCCTGGCCAGGGTACTGCCACACCTTCCCAACCCCAGTATCAGGGCTTTACTCCCGTGAATGGTAATTTCCGATATTTCCATCGCTTTTTGAATAGCCCCCTCTGCAGTGGGAACAGCGTTAAGTACCGCCAACTCTTCATCCCCGGCGGTTAACACCAGCTTCCCGTGGCCGGCCAGTAAAGAAGCAATAGCCGGGGCTACCGATCCAGCCAGCATAAGGGCCTGCGGATTAATTTTTTTGATCAGGGATCTGATTTGCAAAGGTTCCCGGGCAAATAAAGCAAAGAGGGTGCCGTCTTCCTTGATTCCCGGCAACGGGAATATCACTGTTCCGGCCCGGTTTAAATCTTCCAATCCCGCTCTTCCCGGTGCAGAGACCTGGGGGCAAAGCTCAAAACCCAGCATTTTTACCTTTAGCCCCGATCGGCCCCATAACCGGTACAGCTCTACCTCCCGGCGATCCCCGCCGATGATCACAATCTCCAATTCTCGGAGATGATTCACCTGGCCTTCCTCCCAGTTTTTTAACAGTATATGTAACGGCATCTCGGAACGTTAAAAAAATCCCGGGGGGTTATATTGAATTTTTGTACAAAGTTCAGGGACAGACCGCCAAGCCGGGGTCTGCCCCGTTTGACGGGCGGGGATGGAACCCCGCCCCTAC